>CAYVRL010000001.1:0-23445 GCA_964454065.1 uncultured Planctomycetales bacterium
GGAGCACTGCCCGGCGACGGGGCCCGAGGCGGCACACCCAGCGCCCGACCAGGCGCGGGAAGGGGCCGGGTCCCCGCCGCGAAAACGCGCCCGCAAGACCCCGTCAGGGGGTCCGGGAGGGCTTCCCGGGCTGCTCACGAGGGAACATCGGCCAGCGGCCGCCACTCTTGGCCGGAATCGGGATCCCGTGGCGGGTGTAGATCTCGTCCCGATGGTCCAGCACCTGGCGGATGTAGGCTCGCTTCTCCCGGTAACTGCCCGGAAAGAAGGAACGTTTGAAACCGTAGACCAGGAGTTCGGCCAGTCGTTTCGGATCCAGGCGGAAGGCGGCGACGGCCTTCTCCAGCTCGGCGCATACGGTGGTCCGGGAAACCAAGCGGTTGTCGGTACAGAGCGTGGCGGAGAGGCGATGCCGGATCATGTGGCGGAAGGGATGGCGTTCCAGACTTCCGAGTACGGGCAAGGTCTGGAGATTGGAGGTCAGGCAGACCTCGAGGGTGATCCGGCGTTCGGCCACGTACTGCACCAGACGATCCACGTAACGCTTGCGATCCCGGATCGAGGGATCGTGGACGTGCGAACGCGAGAACAACCAGGTGCCATGTCCGATGCGGTCGGCGTGGCATTCGGTGAGGGCCTGGAAGATGGACTCGGGCCCGTAGTCCTCTCCCGCGTGAACGGTCTTGCCGAGGAAGCCGTCGTGCGCGAGCTGCCAGGCGCGACGATGGTCCGCGGCGGGGTAGCCGCGCTCCTGGCCCGCGAGATCCACCCCCACCACCGGGAGACCGAGTTCGTCCCGTGCGCGCAGACTGGCCCGCACCAAGGCCTCGGAAGCGATACCGAAAACCTGTTCCCGGGGCAGGTCGGCGAGGGCCACGCACAGATCCCCGTAGGTGCGGGAAAAGGCGGGGGCGAAGAAACGCAGCGCGCAGACGATGATGGCGGCGTGGAAGGGGGGTTCGGATCCGCGACGCACCGCGGCGCGGGCGTTGTAGCGCCGGGTCGCCTTCTCGATCCCGCGAGCCACCGCGCGCAGCACCTCCGGAATCCCGAAACCGGGCCGAGTGTGGAGTTGCGGAGCGAAGCGGATTTCCACGTAGCGCACGCCCTCTTCCTGTTCGTCCACGCAGAGTTCGAAGGCGGCGCGTTCCAGGGCCTCCGCGTCCTGGAGGACCGCGCAGGTGTAGGCGAAGCCCCGGAGGTATTCGGGGAGATCCCGATAGTGCTCCTTGAAGACCTTGCTCAGGAGTCCCCTCTGGGACCACGCCGGCAGCTTCACCCGCCTCTCCCGGGCGAGTTCGATCAGAGTGGAGAGCCGCAGGGAGCCGTCGAGGTGGACGTGCAGATCCGTCTTGGGCAGGTCGCGCAGGAGGTCCGGAGGGAGCTTCATCGGGCCGTTACCTTAGTCTCGGTGACTCCCGATTCCCTCCCCGATCCGGCGGCGCGCGCGGATGCCCTGCAACGCTCGTGGCAACTCCCCTACGAGTTGACCGATCTCGCCCCGCAGGAGACCACCCCGCGGTGGGCGGTGATCGCCGACGACGGCACTCTGTTCCGCGCCAGTGACGAGGTCGGCAACGCGGAGCGGGAGCTGGAAGCGGCCGGGCCGCCCCCCGGGAGACGCTTCCACTGGGCCGTGGTGGCTCACCACGGCGATCGCGAGCACGTCCTGACCACCGCCCGCGGCCGCCGCCCCTTCGAAGCCGCCTCGACCTGGCTGTCCGGACGACGCGAAGTGGACGCATGCTGGCTGCTGCGCTTGGAACGAAGCACCTCGGGGGACTGGAGGGTGCTCCCCTTGCGGGGTCCGGATCGGATCCAGGGCCGCCGTCAGGTCCTCGGTCGCATCGGCATCCTCTGCGACCTGGGACAGGTGTTGGTCCGTTTCCAACGGCGCCGCTTCCGGGAGTTCTACCCGGTGGTCTTCGGTCAACCCTTTCCCGAGGAGGCCGCGGAAGGCTTGCCCGCACTGCGGATCGCCTTCGAAGGCGGCGAACTGGATGAAGAGGCCTTCGCCCGCCAGGCCCTGCCTCTCCTGCACCTGATCGAATTCGACCGGGAGGGTCTGGAGATCCTCTGGGCCGCCATCCTGGAGGCGGATCCGCGGACGGTGGCCCTCGCCCGGCGCTGGGCGCGGTCCTCCCCCGCCGCCTTCCGGGTGGTCAGCGATACCGACCCGTGGATCCTCCGCGCTTGCCGGACCAACCTGGGTCTGGAAGACCTCCTGGAGGGAGCGGTGGCGAGCTTTCAACCCGGACGGCGATCGAAGCGCGAGGGAGGAGCGCTGTGGATGGACGCCCGGCGCTCGCTGGAAGCCGACGGCCCCTGCGCCCGAGTCATCGCCATCGACGACGTGCGCAGCCATCTGCACGCGGCCCTCGAGAACGGCGCCGCGGATACGGTGATCCACTTCCGCCACCCCTGCCAGCTTCGCTACGAAATGGGCCGGGCAGGCCTCTACCTGCCCTTGACGCGCGCAGGCAGCGCAGACGCGGGCGCTTAGTTGGCGCTTGGATCGGTGGCTCCGGGACCGCCCCCCGGCTGGGGAGCCTGGAAGTGGTCCAGCGTGTGGACCGGATCCTCCACGGGCCGACCGTCGATCACCAACCGAAACACGTAGCGGCCGAATTCCTGGAAAGGAAGCGCGTTCAGACGAATCACCGCACGTTGCTTGGCCCGCGGATCCGTCAGGTGCAGCGGGGGCAGTTTCACGGTCTGCTCCCCCCCGCTGGGGGAAAGGATCTGCAAGGCCACTTCGTAGTCGCCCTGGCCGTTCGTCATCCCGATGGCCACGGAGAAGACCGGCAACCCTCCCGGCAAACGCACCGAGTGCAGGGCATCGAACATCCCGATCAGGCACATCTTCCCGTGTTCGTCACGGAAGGCGTTGTCGCAGACGTGGAGCCACTCGAGCGTCGGGACGGGACGATCCATACCCCGCATTCTCCCCGCGCGGCGAGGAAGCTACCAGCCGTAGTTCCCCCGCCACGGGGGAGGAGGCGGGGAGGATGGGCGTTCGTGGGCGGGCACCACCCCGAACCAGCCCTGGGTGCTCCGGCTACGCAGCCCACGGCGCTCGGCCTCGCGACGAAGACGGGGGCGCAAGGAACCCGGACAGGCGATCGGACTCCACAGCCGCAACTGGCGCGGTTCCGGAGCCGCCACCGCATCCAGGCAATCTCCCCAGGCCGCCCCCGCCAGGCGCAGGGGCCCGGGATCCCCGAGGGCGGGACGGCACATCCAGAGTTCCACTTCCTCTTCCCGTTCGGGACCCAGACAGGCGTACATCAAGTGGCGCAATGCGAGAATCGGTTCCGCGCCACGACGGGAAGGGCACAAGGAGAGTCGCAAGCAAGCTTCCCCTTGCGGACGGCAGTCCATCCGGAATTGTCCGGGTGCATACTCGCGCAGCCGGGACTCCCAGACCGAGCGCAGTTCGGGAAGCTCCCGTCCTCGATAGAGGGCGCCGAGACCGAGGCTCATCCCCCCATCCTAGAACCTAGAATCCGGTGGTGGATCTCCCGCCCCTCCCGCTCTGCGCCGCCTTGTTCCTCGGAGCCTGCGCGGGGCCGCCCCTTTCGAAGGTGCACGCGCGGAACGCGATCGGGATTCGCGGACTCTACGCCGAGGACTTGCAGAGCGACCGACCGGACCCGGCGGACCCGGAAGGAGGGGTACGCGGAGTACGCAACGCCAGCGCTTTCGGTTTCCACTTCGAGAACTTCTTCAACGCCTCCCAATCGGCCTGGGCCGATCTGGAACGACACAGCGATCCCGGACCCAGCGTGGCGGGCCGCAGCCTGCAACTGCGCACGGGCCTGCGTCAGTACTGGTTTCCGGAGAGCCGCTGGCAGCCCTTCTTCGGAGGCGGTTTCCTCGCCGGCTTGCTCGACTCCGGAGCCCAGGACGGTCTGGTCTGGATCGGTGGCCTGACCGCCCACACCGGTCTGGCATGGTTCCCGACCCGCGGCCTGGGCTTGGAGTTGGGTTTCGCCTACAGCTACTGGGCGGCCAACCCCCACGACGTGGACACCCCGAGCGGGACGCGCATCCGCAGCGACGAGACCCTCAACGGTTTCGAGGGCACGCTCCAGCTCAGTGTCTTCTTCTGATCTTCGATGGCGCTGCTCACCCTCACCGGGATCGCCAAACAATACGAAGCTCGGCGCCCCTTGCTCCGTGAGGTCTCCATGGTGGTACGTTCCCGGGACCGGATCGGTTTGATCGGGGCCAACGGTTCCGGGAAGTCCACGCTGCTGCGGATCCTCGCCGGTCTGGAGCTCCCCGACGCGGGCAGCCGCGTGCAACGACGAGGGTTGCGGATCGGCTACCTGGAACAGGAACCGCGGCTTCCGGGCGAGCGATCCCTTCGCGCCCTGGTACGCGAGGGCCTGGCGTCGGCCCCGACCCATGACCGCACGGAGTCCGAACTCGAGTATCGGGTGGAAGCCGCCATCGACGCCGTGGGGTTACCCGACCCCGATGTCCGCTGCGCAACGCTCTCGGGCGGAGAAGCACGGCGCGTCGCCTTGGCACGCTCGCTGATCGGGGAACCCGATCTCCTGTTGCTGGACGAACCCACCAACCACCTCGACCCTTTCGTGGTCGCCTGGCTGGAACGACGGCTGGCTGCCTTGCGGCTGCCCATGGTCCTGATCACCCACGATCGGTATCTGCTGGACCGCGTCGCGAACCGGATCCTGGAACTGGATCGAGGTCGACTCCATGGTTACGAAGGCGGATACCAGCGCTTCGTGGAGTTGCGCAGTGCGCGCTTGGAGAGCGAGGAGAGAGCGGAACGAAGCCGCTCGAACCTCCTCCGCCGCGAACGCGCCTGGATGCGCGCCGGGGCCCCCGCTCGATCCACCAAGGCCAAGGCGCGCATCGCCCGCTACCAGGAACTGGAGGCCGCGGCCCCGCTTCCGCCGGAAGGGGAACTGGAGCTCCGCTTCCCCCCCGGCCCCCGTCTGGGTACCAAGGTCCTCCGTCTCGAGGGGGTCCGCCATGCCTATGGTCCCCGGGAAGTCCTTCCCTTGCTGGATCTGGAACTCCGGCCCGGAATGCGCCTCGGAGTGGTCGGTCCCAATGGGGCGGGCAAGACCACCTTGTTGCGGATCCTACTCGGCAGTCTGACACCCACCGCCGGAGAGCGGATCGTCGGCGACACGGTGCGTTTCGCCACGGTGGATCAACGACGCGAGGATCTGGATCCGGAGGCCACCGTCGTGGAGGAAGTCGCGGGCCGAAGCGATCACGTCAGCGTCGCCGGGCGCCCGATCCACGTGATGTCCTTCCTGGATCGCTTCCTCTTCCCGGGAGCCCGTAAGGACCTGCGGATCGCCTCGCTCTCGGGGGGCGAGCGCGGTCGGGTGCTGCTCGCCAAGCTGATGCTCCGGGGGGGGAATCTCCTGGTCCTGGACGAACCGACCAACGACCTGGACCTCCCCACCCTGCGCGCCCTGGAAGAGGCTCTGTGCGCCTTCGCGGGTACGGTCGTCGTGGTCAGTCACGACCGCTGGTTCCTGGATCGGGTCGCCACCCACATCCTCTATCTGAACGGGCGCGGGGGCGTTCGCCTGCACACGGGAGACGCCAGCAGTCTGCTGGAAAGCCTGGAGCGAGAGGAAACGGCCGCCAAGGGTTCGCGCGCCGCGGCCGCCCGGTCCTCACGCCCGCGCCGCGCCGCGGCCCCTTCCGAAGGCCCGGGCCCCCACCGAGCCTTGCGTTTTCGGGAGCGCCGCGAGCTGGAATCCCTGCTCGAGCGGATCGCCGAACTCGAGGAGGAGCTCGCCGAGGTGGATGCGCGCCTGGGCGATCCCGTCAGTTACCGCGGTCCCGCCCCCGCCGCGCGCGAACTCCAGGAACGTCGTCACCAGATCCAGGAGGAACTCGAGGACCGTCTCGCCCGTTGGGAGGAACTGGCGGCCCGGGAGACCTGAACCGGCCCCCGCGCGCCCTCCCCGAGGCCGGTGCTCCGAAGCGGGACGGCCATCCCCGGAGGCATCCTCAGCCGCGCGGGGACGGGTCGCGGTGGACCGCGGTGGCGGAGGCCTGGGCGCTGGGCAGGATCAGGACCTCGGCCGCGTTGACGTGAGGGGGGCGGCTCGTCACCCAGAGCACGGCTTCGGCGACGTCGGGGGCGCGAAGCGGTTCCATGCCCCGATAGGTGGCATCGGCGCGGCTGCGATCGCCGTGGAAGCGGACGGTGCTGAAACCGGTGTCCACCAGCCCGGGATCCACGGTGGAGACCCGTACCCCGGTACCGAGCAGATCCAAACGCAGGGAGCGGGTGAGCGCGTCCACCGCGTGCTTGCTGGCGCAATAGACATTGCCGCCCGGATAGACCTCGTGCCCGGCGATGGAACCGAGATTCACGATCTGACCCCGGCCCCGCGCCACCATGCCCGGCAACAGCGCCCGGGTCACCCAGAGCAGCCCCTTCACGTTGGTGTCGAGCATTTCCTCCCAGTCGGTGGGCTCGCCTCGGTACAGGGGCTCCAACCCCCGCGAGAGACCGGCGTTGTTGACCAGGATCTCGACTTCGGAATGGGAGGCGGGGAGCGTCGCGAGGGAGGCCTCCACGGCTTCCCGATCACGCACGTCCAGCGCGAAGGGATGGACCTCGGCACCGTGACCTTCCCGCAGACGCGCGGCGAGAGCCTGCATGGGCTCGAGACGACGGGCGCAGCAGGCGACCCGAGCGCCGACGGCGGCGAAGGCCTCCACGCAAGCGGCTCCGATCCCGGAGCTGGCGCCGGTGATCAGGACCACCTTCCCGGAGAGATCCGTCATCTCAGTAATCCAGGGCCTTGGAGTCCCGCTTCTCCCGGAGCAGGGCGAGGAGATCCTCGACCGTGAGCCCCCGCTGTTCCTGGACCCCGTGGACACGGAGGTTGATCCGTCCCCCTTCGACTTCGCGGGCGCCGAGAACGCACATGTAGGGAATCTTCTCCACCTCGCATTCGCGAATCCGCTTGCGCAAGGGACCATCCCCGCGCAGCACGCAGTGGAAGCCCGAGGTCTCGACCCGGGCGCGCAGGGCCTCAGCGGCCCCCGCCTGGTCCGCGGTGATGGGGAGCACCGCGACGGGGATCGGGCACAGCCAGACCGGGAACCACCCCGCGAAGTGCTCGATCAGGCCGCCCACGAACCGTTCCATGGAACCGTAGATCGCCCGGTGGACCATCACCGGCCGCTTCCACTGGTTGTCGCGGTCGTTGAAGAGGAGGTCGAAGCGTTCAGGCAGATTGAAGTCCACCTGCACGGTCGGTCCCTGCCATTCCCGCCCCAGGGCATCGCGGATCTTGAAGTCGATCTTGGGGCCGTAGAAGACCCCACCGCCGGGGTCGTCGGCGAGTTCCAGCCCGCGGCGCGCGGCAGCACCCTGGAGGGCGCTCATCGCGTGCTCCCAGATCGCATCGCTACCCAGGGATTTCTCGGGACGGGTGGCCAGATAGGCCTGGTACTCGTAACCGAAGGTGCGCAGGATCAGGTCCACCAAATCCAGGACCCCGACGATCTCATCCTCGAGCTGCTCCGGGGTACAGAAGATGTGGGCATCGTCCTGGGTGAAGCCACGTACGCGCAGCATCCCGTGCAGGGTTCCGCTCGGCTCGTAACGGTACACGGTGCCGAGTTCGGCGAAACGACGGGGCAGATCGCGATAACTGTGACGCCGCGAGTTGAAGATCGTCACGTGTCCCGGGCAATTCATCGGCTTGACCCGGTGGGGGCGGCCATCCACGTCCATCGGCGCCCAGATCATGTCGGCGTAGTTCTGCAGGTGTCCGGAGCGTTCGAAGACCGACTCGCCCGCGACGTGTGGGGTGTAGACCGGCCAGTATCCGCGCGCATCGTGGAGTTCCCACCACCACTCCTCGAGCCGACGTCGTAACCAGGCGAGCTTCGGGTGCCAGAAGACCAGGCCGGCACCGAACTCCGGATGGAGGCTGAAGAGGTCGAGTTCGCGACCCAGACGGCGATGGTCTCGAGCCTGCACTTCCTCGAGATAGGCGAGGTATTTCTTCAGATCCTTCTTCGACCACCAGGCGGTGCCGTAGATCCGTTGGAGCATCTTCCGGTCGGAATCCCCACGCCAGTAGGCGCCGGCCACGCTGGTCAGCCGGAAGGCTTCGGCCGGGATCTGGGAGGCGGATTCCACGTGCGGACCGGCACAGAGATCCGTCCAGGTCCCATGGTCGTAGAAGCTCACCGCCTCGTCCTCGGGAATGTCGGCGAGCAATTCCACCTTGTAGTCCTGACCCGTGGCACGGATCCGCTCCAGGGCCTCGGCGCGATCGACCTCGATGCGCCGGAATTCTCCCGCTTCGGAGAGGATCTTGCGCATTTCCTCCTCGATCCGGGGAAGGTCCTCCTCGCTGAGGGCCCGCGGCAGCTCGAAGTCGTAGTAGAAACCATTCTCGATCGGGGGGCCGATCGCCACCTTCGCGCCCGGGAAGAGACGCAGAACCGCGTCGGCCATGATGTGACTGACGGAGTGACGGAGGGCCTCGAGGGGAACGGGGCCGTGCTGGGGTTCGAAGGGCAGGCTCATGGATTCGGGCCGCGGTCCCGATTCGGAGACCGCGCGCGGATTCTAGCGGTGCCCGTTACCCCGGAGTCCCGCCTGCTATCCTGAATCGGTGACGCCATGTCCCTTTCTCCTCTCCTCCCCTCCCTTCTCTCGCTCCCTCTCCTCGCCTCTCCACTTCCCCACTGGCCCCACGACGCCAGCGCGGCGGTGGCGGTGGTTCCCCTGCCCTCCGGGGAAGAAGCCCTGTGCGTGATCCTGTCCTCCGGGGACGATGCCCGAACCGTCGTCTCTCGCGACGAAGGGGACACCTGGGGAATCCTCTCCGGAGCGGGATTGGAACGGGCCCAAGCCCGGGATCTGGTCTTCCATCCGGGCCTCGGCCCGAGTGGACGCGGCATGCTCCTGATCGCCACCGATCGTGGAGTCTGGTCCTGGGACCCGACCACCGGTGACGTGAGTTCCTACTCCGTCGGCCTGCCCCTCCAGGACTTGGAGATCGACGCCCTGGCCGCCCCGCGCAACGCGCTGGGCCCCGCGCTCCTGGTCACCGAGGGAGGCAAGGTCTTTCGCCGTTTCCCGGGAGACGGGGCCTGGATGGGCGTGCTGGACATGGGAACCGCTTCTCCCTATGGACTGTCGGCGGTGGCCGTGAACCCTCGTTTCGATCCCCTCGGGCCGAGCGGACGGCAGCAGGCCCTGGCCGCCGCCGCCGGAGGGCTGCTCTTCCTCTCCCAGGACGGCGGCGCGAGCTGGAACCTCCACCCCCAGTTCTCGACTCCCATCGGCGGATCCGGAGACTGGCTGGTGAGCAGTGTCGCCTTTGCGGACGACTACACGAACAACGGCCACCTCGTCCTGGGACGACTGCGCCGTCCCGCCGCGCAGGACGAGGGGGAGCTGTGGCTTTCCCAAGACGGTGGAACCCTCTTCACCCTGAGTCGAACGATGCTCTCGGGAGTCCTTCGAGTGGCCTCCACTCCTCCCGGGCCCTCGGGACTCCCCCTTTTCCTCGCCCTGGGCCGCGCCTATCCCGGTGCTCCCGGCCCGGGTGGACAGACTTACGAAGGGATCCTGCGGAGCAGCGACGGCGGAACGACCTGGAGCGATTCAGGCAACGCGCAGGATTTCGTGATCGAGAGACAGGACTTCAGTGGCCTCTTCCAGGAGCGTTACCGCCGAGGATTGGCCCTGGCCACGGACTACGCACGAAGCGGACGACTCTTCCACTGTCGCCAGGAAGGGCTCTTCCGCAGCCAGGACGAGGGCCTGCACTGGCGGGAACTCTCCCTCCGACCCGAACGGGATCTGCGCGGAATCGCCAGCACGAGGGACGCCCAGGGCCGGATCCTGGTCGCGGGAGGGGCCTATGGGTCCTGCCTGCTCCTGAACCGGCCCGCGGACCAGCGCCAGCGGACCCCGGAGGCGGGAGCGAGCATGGCCGCGGTCCGCGACCTGGACGTCTCGCCTCGCTACGCCCAGGATGGCGGGATCCTGCTCGCGGGAGGTTCCGACCTCCTTTGCTGGTTCGACCCCGAAGTCCCCCCGCTCAACCCCTACGGGCGGTCCGGATGGATTCACTTGCCCCTCGTCGAAGGGGGAACGGGAACGCGATTGAGTGGCTGGGTCCAGAAGGTGGCGTTCTCTCCGCACTGGGACACCAGCGGTGGTGCGGGCGGTGATCTGGACTTCTTCTGGATCCTGAATGGGGAAGCGGGTCTCTTCCGAAGCACCGATGGCGGCTACGGCGCGGAGCGACTGGACCAGCTCTCGGGCGGAGGCCCCGCCCCCCCCATGCACCATCTGGCACCCTCCGCGGCCTACGATTCCGCCGCCGCCAGTGGCCTCTACGCCAGTTCCGATGCCACCCTCTATCGCCTCGACGGGGGAGTCTGGGTTCCCGTCTGGCAGTTCTCCTCGACGATCCGGAGCCTGGTCTGCGTCCCCGACTACCGCCGCCCCGGAAAGGCCCTGATCGAAGTCGCCCTGGCCATGGCTCCCTATTTCGTGGAAGTCGACGACGACCCCTCGGGGGCGCACATCCGGCCGGTCCGGGACGGCCTGCCGGAACTCTCTCCGACTTCCATCGCCGTGGCTCCCGACTTCGCGAACGAGGCCCTGGTCTTCCTCGCCAGTTGGGGCAGCGGGGTGTGGCGAATCGATCTGAATTCCACGACTCCCGTCTGGAGCCTCCTGGGGCAGGACTTCCCCTCCGCGTGGTGCAAGTCCCTGGCGGTCTCCCCGGATTTCCCCCGCGATCGCCAGGTCTACGCCGGCACCCAACGCGGTGCCTACCTGGGCCTGGACCTGCCGGGAAGCGGATGGACCACCTTGACTCGGCGGAGCGTCCGGGACGATTCGGATGCCTCCTCCTTCCAACCCTTCGCTCCCAACGATCCCGCCAATCCCGACCCCTCCCGACCTTGGCGATGGGCCAAGCTCTGGGCCGGTCGTTTCCCAACCGGCTACCCGGGTTTCGGAGACGGCGCCGCCCGAGCCCTCTACGACGGCTCCCGGATGGAGTTCCGGGCCAAGACCAGCGCTTTCGGGATCTGGACCTCCGCCGGCCCCGGAAACGGCAGTTTGCGTCTCACCGCCACGGACGAGCGCACCGGCGCCCTCCTCGCCCAGCGGACCCTGGATCTCGCTCCCCTCGCCTCTTCCCCGACCCCCTGGCGAGTCGATTTCCCCCTCCCCCGTCGCGCTCACGCCCTCCTCACCCTCGAAGCCCTCCTCGACCCCGGAGAAACCCTCCTCCTCGACGCCATCGACCTAACCGACTGACACCGCGTGCCGGGGGACTTCTTCCCGTTTCCTGACACGAGATGCCGGAGCAGGCTGCGAAGGAAACCGAGGCCCAGGGGACTCGAAACGCAAAGACCCGCGAACAAGCCCCCAACGGGGGGGCGAATGATCGGTAGGTATCCTCGGAACCCCGCCCCACACCCCTACCCTCCCAAACCCGAACCTCGCATGAAACGAATCCTTTCCGCCCTGGGTCTGGCCATGCTGGTCGCTTCGCCGGCCCTTGCCCAGCAAAGTGACTCGACCCACCCGGACCTGCTCCGGCAAGCCGCAGAACTCTCCGCCCAGGCGCATCACCAGGCCGCCCTCGGTCATGAAGCCGAGGCACGGGAACTCGCCCTGCGCGCCACCCGGATGCTGAACGCCTTCACCCAGGTCGACCGGCAGGTGTTCTCCGCCCAACGGGTTACGCGGTCGGAGCGGACCACCGCCCAACGCGCGGCTCTCCTCCGCCGTCGCGACGAACTCCTCCGGGAACGGAATGAGCTCGCCGTCCGCCTCCGTCAAATCGACGGTGCCCGCCAGGACGACGATTCCAGTTCGAAGCTCGACCCGAACCTCCGCATCTTCGTTCTGGATTCGCGCGCGGACGATCCTCAGGGTGGATCGTGCCATCCAGGGGATTCCTGCCCTTCTCGACAGGGCAAGTCCGCTTGCTCCGGCAACGACTGCAAACCTGCGCCCCACAACCATCACGAGGGGAAGAAGCCGAGGAAGGAAGTCCGATTCGATTTCGAGGTCCGCGGCGACGGACCCCCGCCCGAAATGTTGGAGCGCATGCGCCAGATGATGCAGGGGCGCATGCACGCCCGCTTCCAGGACGATGACCACGACGGTCCCCGCTGCCGTGACCAGGACGACGACCAGGGAGAGGCCATGCGCCACCACGGCCATCGCGGCGACGGGCCTCCGCCCGAAATGATGGAGCGCATGCGCCAGAGGATGCAGGACCGCATGCACGACCGATTCCAGGACGACGACCACGACGGACCCCACTTCCGCGACGAGGACGACGACGATGGCGAAGCCATGCATCACCACGGCCATCGCGGCGACGGACCCCCGCCCGAGTGCCAGGACTGCCCCATGCACCACCAGGGATCGCGGGGCATGCATTCGATGATGCAGGGAGACATGCCTCACGGGCGAGCCCACCACGACGGAAACGGGGGCCCCCACTTCGGCCGCCACCATGGTCAAGATGGCCCACCCCCCGAGGCCCTCGCCCGTGCCCTCCATGACATGCAAGGGCAACTCGACGAAATGCGCGCCGAACTCCGCGAACTGCGCGAACGCGTGGACGGCCCCCGTCGGCGACGCCGCTGAGTTCCCACCACGCTCCCTGGCCTCCCACGCTCCGGGGCCGACCCCTTCGGGTCGGCCCCTTCTTCATCGTTCACCCCGCCCGCCCCAGACTTCTCCCAGGTCCCAGCCCAGGCTGGTCAGTGCCGGCACCACCCCGAGCGTGAACACGGTACTGAACAGCAAACCACCGACCACCACCGCAGCCAACCCTTGGTAGAGTTCCGCGCCCGCTCCCCGACCCACCGCCAGGGGCAGCATGCCGAAGACCGAAGTGCTGACCGACATCAGGATCGGACGCAGGCGGCTCTGAGCGGCCTCGGCCAGGGCCTGGCGCCGCTCCATTCCGCCCTCGCGGAATTGATTGGCCTGGTGAAGGATCAGGATCGCATTGTTGACCACCACTCCGGCGAGGATCACGAAACCGAGCATCGCCAGCAGGTCGTAACTCGCGTCCACGCTCAAACGGGTGGCCAGACTCACCCCCAACAGGCCGCCGGTCAGCGCCAGGGGCACCGACACCAGAATCACGATGGGCGACAACCAGGAACGAAACAGAGCGACCAGTAACAGGTAAGTGATCAACACCGCCAAGCCGAAACTCCCGGTCAGCGCATCCAGGGTACTCTGGAACTTGTCCGCCGAGCCCCCGAGATCGATCCGATAGGAAGGGGGAAGTTGGGCCAGCTCCGCGGCGATCGGTCCCGTCTGCGCCGCGTCGATCACCTGCTGCAAGACCGCATCGGGTCCCAGATTCACCGTGAGGGTGATCGCCCGTTGTCTTTCCAGCCGGTTCACGCTCTGCGGCCCGCTGCTCCGCTCGACCCGTGCCAGCGCGCTCAGCGTGGTGCGCACTCCCGTGGGCGTGACCAAGGGCAGATCGGCGAGCTGTTCGGCGCTGGACACTCGCTCCGGCGGCACGACCATCTCCAGGTCGTAATCCCGCCCTCCGTCGCTGTAGGTCCCGACCCGCCGCCCCGCGATCGCGGCCTCGACCACCGCCCCTAGATCCTGCACCGACATCCGCATCTCGGCGGCACGCTGAGGATCCACGCGCACCCGCAATTCGGGCTGCCCCTCGACGAAGTCCGAGGAAACCCGGGTGACGCCCGGAAGGGCCTCGATTCCCCGCTGCAAGTGCTCGGCGGCAGCCGCCAGCCCGCGGAAGTCCGCCCCACTGATTTCGACCGTGAATTGCTTTCCCGAATCCCGGAAAAGACTCGCCTGCACCGGAAGGAGATAGCGGAAACCCGGGGCCGAGAAACAAACCGGGAAGAACCGTTTGCGGAACTCGGCCAGCCGCTCGCCGTTCACGAGTTCCGGCTTCAGCATGACTCCCCCGCCGTGGAAACCCGGCGCCAGGACCAGGAAGTAACGCTGGGTCTCGGGTTGATCCAGGATCCACTGCTCCAGCGGATGGAGAGCTCTCTCCAAGGTCTCGGGAGGCAGCCCTGGAATCGGCTGCCCGAAGAAGAAGGTCAAGTTCCGATTCCCCGTCGGCAGGTAACCCGCGGGCGGAACCAGTCGCAAGGCGGCCAAGGCGAAGACTCCGCTGAAGGCCAGCAACCCGAGCTTGAAGAAGAGCGAAGGCTTGCCCCGCCCCACCAGGAGATCCAGGGTGCGCCGATAGAGTCCGGAGAGGAAGCCCGCCCGCGCAGGGATGCCCTCTCCTTCCTCGTCCGCTGCGGCCCGACTTCCTCGCGCTCCCCGCCGACGATAGAAGAACGCAACCAGCATCGGAACCACCGTCAAGGCCACCACCAGGGAGATCCCGACCGCCGCGGCGATGGCCAGCGCCAAATCCGCGAAGAGCTGTCCTGCTTCCTCGCGGATCCCGAGTACTGGAAGGAAGACCACGATGGTGGTCAGGGTGGCGGCCAGGACCCCACCCCAGACCTCCCGGCCGCCGCGCTCCGCCGCTTCGACGGCGGGCCGCCCCCGCTCCAGGTGCCGAAAGATGTTCTCGAGGACCACGATCGCGTTGTCCACCACCATGCCGGAGGCGAAGGCCAACCCCGCGAGGCTGATCACGTTCAGGCTGCGGCCCAACGCGTCCAACACCCAGAAGACCGTCAGCAGCGAAATCGGGATGGCCAGGGCCACGATCAAGACGCTGCGGACACTGCGCAGGAAGAGCAGCAACACGCCTACCGCCAGCGCGGCGCCGAGCAACAAGTTGCTGCGCACGAAGGCCATTGCGTTCTCCAGATAGGTGGTGTCGCGGTACACCGCCTCCAGGCGCAGATCCAGCCCCCGCTCACGGAAGCTCCGGTCCAGCGTGGCCATCTGCGCTTCCACCCCGGCCACCAGATCCACCACGTTGGCCCCGGTCTCCCGGCCCACGCCGATCACCACCGAACGCCGCCCCGAGTTCCGCACGATTCCGGTGACCTCCTTGAAGGAATCCCGCACCCGAGCGACGTCCCGCACCCGCACGCTGCCGTTCGCATCCCGCCGCAGGACCAGGTCGCGCAGCACCGAAAGATCCGGGGAACGGCCTTCCGTCCGTACCACGAGCTGTCGAGCCGCGGTTTCGACGGTGCCGCCCCGCTGATCGCGATAGGCGCTGCGCAGCGCTCCCTCCAGGTCCGAGAAGGAAATGCCCCGTGCCGCCAGCGCCTCCGGATCCACGAGGACACGGATCTCCCGTTCCGCCCCGCCGATGACCATCAAGCGCGAGACGCCGGGAACTCGTTCGAGTTGGGGCTGGACGTCCTCGATCACGCGCTGGCGCACTTCGTCCACCGGCAAGCGCGAATGCACCACGATCCACATCGCGTTGTTGGCCCCCTCGTCCCCGCTCAGGGCCGCCACCGGTTGTTCGGCATCCGGCGGGAGATCCGGAAGCTGCGCCAGCTTGTTGACCACGTCCACCATCGCGCGGTCCTTGTCCACCCCCCATTCGTATTCCAGGGTGACCTGGCTGACTCCTTCGGTGGAGGTGCTGCTCAACTTGCGCAAGCCATCCACTCCCTGCAGCAGATCCTCGATCTTGCGCGTGATCTGCTGCTCCACGTCCACCGGTCCCGCGCCGGGATAGAGGGTACGGATGGAGATGATCGGCGTATCCACGGTGGGCTTGAGCTGCACCGGGATCCGCTCCAACGCGCGGACGCTGAAGATCGAGGTCAGGATCACCGCGACGGCGATGGTGTAGGGATTCCGTACCGCGTAGCGAACCGGGTTCATCCCCGCTGCGGCAAGAGCTTGACCCCCGGATGGACCAGTTCGGCCCCGATCACGACCACCTGATCCCCGACGCCGATCGCTTCCCCCTCCAGGGCCGCGACCGCCACCCGACCGGGAGCGCGAGCCAGGACCCGCACCGGGACGATCCGCGCCCCCGGCAAGCCCTTTCCGTCTCCAGGATCGAGCAGGGCGACGTGGAAACCCTGGGAATCCTCGCGGAGGGCATCGGCGGGAACCACCGCTTCGGCATGGACCGCGCGCCGCAACAGGCTGGCACGCACGAAACTGCCCGGCCAGAGGCGACCCTTCGGGTCCACGGTGGCATCCAGTCGCACCACCCCGGTCAGGGTCCGCGAGGCGGGATCCGCGGCCGGAACCAAAGCATCCAGACGCGCCTCGAAGACCTGGTCGGGCCAGGCGTCGCTCTCCACCGTCACCTCCGCGCCGACCTCCAATCCCACCGCCGAAACCGTCGGGATCTCCAGATGGATCTCCCGGTGGACCAGATCCACGACTTCGAAGGCCACCGCACCCGCGGCCACGAAACTTCCCGGGGAGACGGCCCGACGACTGATCACGCACGCGAAGGGAGCCGAAAGCGTACCCTGAGCGAGCAGGGCCTCGAGGCGCCGGACTTCGATCCGCGCTTGCTCGGCCCGCAGCCGCGCGGTCTGCGCTTGGTAGTCCTTCTGGTCGCGTTCCGCGTCCGAGACCACGGTCTGACCCACCTCCTGGGCGCGTTTCGCCTCCCGACCGGCCCAGGCTGCCTCCACCTCCGCGGCCTCGGCGACCCGGCGCGCGGCGGCGAGCTGTTCCTCCAGAACGCGATCGTCCAGGCGGGCCAGTGGCGCCCCCGAGGCCACGGAGTCCCCGAGATCGGCGTCGAGTTCGGCCACCTCCCCCGCGCGTTGGAAACCGAGTTCGGCGCGGTGGGCGGAAACCACGTCCCCGACCAGCTCCAGACGATCCTCGACCACCCCCTCCACCACCGCGGCGAGGGTCACCGGGATCGGGGGAGGCCCGGAATGGGCATCCGCGGGATTCCCGGCCGTCGCGGCCCGGTTCGGGGAGGCACCGAAGACCCAGGAGAGCAGGCCCACGACGCCGAGGGAGAACAGGATTCCAGGCAGGTAAGCGCGCATCATTCCTCCGTGTCGGGCTCGGGCCAGACCACCAGTTCACGCTCCAGGCGGACCCCGAAGCGCTCCTCCACCCCGTTCGCGATCCTGGCCAGCAGTGCTCGGACTTGGGCGGCGGTGGCTCCCCCGAGGTTGACCAGGAAGTTGGCGTGGCGGGTCGAGACCACCACTCCCCCTTCCCGCGCCCCCTTGAAACCGGCGGCATCGATCAAACGACCGGCGCTGTCTCCGGGGGGGTTGCGAAAAGCGCAACCCGCCGAGGAGAGCGTGACCGGCTGGCTACGATTCTTGCGGCGGAGGTAGTCCTCCTGGCGGGCCTTCACTTCCCGCGGACTTCGTTCCTCGAAACGGAGCAAGGCCTCCAGCAGATAGGCATCCTGGAGATGACCGTCCCGGTAACGGGGACCGATCTCCTCCGCGGAGTGGGCCGAAAGACCGCGCCCGGGCCTCCACAGGGTGACTTCCTCCACCTGCTCCCAGATCCCCCAGTCGGCGCTACCGGCGTTCATCGCCAGGGCTCCCCCCACGTGTCCGGGCACCCCGATCAGGCGTTCCACCCCGGAGAGCCCCAGTTCCCCGGCGATCCGCACCAATCCCTGGATGGTGACACCGGGCCAGACCCGGAGTCGACTCCCCTCACGGAACACCCGCCGCATCCCGCCGCTGTGGATCACCGCGCCGCGTACCCCGCCGTCCGGGGCGAGGAGATTGGCCCCACCGCCGAGGAAGCGGAAGGAAAGGCCTTCGCCGTGGAGGGCGTCGAGCAACTCCGCACAGTCCTCCGGGCGCGCGGGTTCGTAGAAGAAGTCGGCGGGCCCGCCGATCCTCAGAGTCGTCCAGCGGGACAGGGGCTCCGCGCGGCGACAAGGAAAGCGTTCAGCGAGCGAGGCTGCGGGCGAGGGCATCGATGTCTCCGGCGCCGAGGCAGAGGAGCAGGTCGTCGGGGCGAAGCGACCTTCGCAACGCCTCCGGGGCAGCGGCGGGGTCCTCCAGGACTTCGATCGGCCGCGGGCGTCGCGATTCCAGCGGCTCCCGGATCGCCGCCACTTCGGCGACCAAGTCTTCCGGATCCCGCGCGCGGAACACCGGAAGGAGCAGCAGGGCATCGGCGAAGTCCAGGGCGGCCACGAAATCCCCCTGGTACTCGGTGAAACGCCGCGCCTGGTGGGGCTGGAACAAGACCACGAGGCGTCGCCCGGGCCAGGCCTCGCGCGCGGCGGCGAGGGTGGCGCGCAGCTCGGTCGGGTGGTGGGCATAGTCACTGACCACCGTCGCCCCGCAGGGGTGCCGACCCACGGTCTCGAGACGCCGCGCGGCTCCCCGGAAGTCGCGCAGCGCGGCCCGGATGGCCGGGGCTTCGAGGCCGAGTTCGGCGAGCACCGCGGCGACCAGAGCCCCGTTGC
Source organism: uncultured Planctomycetales bacterium (assembly GCA_964454065.1). Classification (GTDB taxonomy): domain Bacteria; phylum Planctomycetota; class UBA1135; order UBA1135; family UBA1135; genus CAYVRL01. Next base: position 18,369 of record CAYVRL010000001.1, read on the forward strand.
GCCGGTTGTGGGCACCGGGCAGGCCCACCTCCCAATCGTTGGGCAAGTCCGGGGCACGCAGCCATCGGGCGGCGGTCGCGGAAGCGAGTTCCGGAGCTTCCGGGCCCGCCAGCACGAGCCCCTCGGCGGGGAGCAGACCGAGGAAGCGCTCGAAGGCCTCGCGGACCTCGGGCAAGCCTCCCGGGTAGGTGTCGGGGTGCTCCGCGTCCACGTTGAGGAGCGCCACCACCCGGGGCCGAAGCTGCAGGAAGGTGCGGTCGTACTCGCAGGACTCGGCGATCAAGGCTTCGGCGGGATCTCCCCAGTCGGCGGAGGCGCCGAGTTGGGGCACCCCTCCCCCGACCAGGAAACCGGGGCGGCGGCCCACCCGGCGCAATCCATAGGCGATCCAGGCGGTGGTCGTGGTCTTGCCGTGGGAACCGGCGACGGCCCAGGTCGGCCGCAGGCGGGTGATCTCTCCCAGGAGTTCGGCGTAGCGCAGCGGGCGAGCGCCTGCCGCGCAGGCGGCGGCGAAGGCGGGATCGTCCTCGGGCACCGCCACCGAGCGCGCCGCGAGACTCACCGCCGGAGGGGGATCCCCCTCCGCCAGGGGATGGAGTCCTTGGCGGACCAGGGGATCCTCCCCGCTCAGGGGCTGGCGATCGGCGCCCCAGACCGCCCAGCCGCAATCCAGCAGGAAGCGGGCCAAACCGCGCATGCCGCAGCCCCCGGCCCCGGCGAGGTAGGCCCGCGGTGCCCCACCGCGGGCCAACTCCGCGAGCATCCCTCCGGGCGGGGCGGCCGCCGCGAGCGGTCCTTCCATGGCCTCACTCTAGGAAAAGGAAAGCCGCGTCTCCAGACGCGATTTCACGCCACCTGATGGAGATGGACGTCCCGCTGCGGGAAGGGAATGGAAATGCCTTGCTGATCGAAGGCACGTTTCACCGCTTCGGTCAGATCCCAGTACACGTCCCAGTAGTCGGCGCTCTTCACCCACGGACGAACGATGAAGTTGACGCTACTGTCGGCGAGTTCCCCCACCGCCACGAGCGGTGCCGGATCCTCCAGGATGCGCGGGTCCGCGGCCAAGAGGCCCTCCAGGACTTCCCGAGTTCGGCCGAGGTCGTCTTCGTAGCCGATCCCGAAGACCAGGTCGACCCGACGGGTGGGCATCGCCGAGTAGTTGGTGATCACCCCGGCGGCGATCTGGGCGTTGGGAACGATCACGCGCCGGTTGTCCGGGGTCTTCAGGACCGTCTGGAAGACCAAGATCTGCTCCACCGTGCCCGCCGTGCCCCCGGCATCCACGTAGTCCCCCAGCCGGAAGGGCCGGAAGAGCATGATCATGACCCCGGAGGCGAAGTTGCCGAGCGAACTCTGCAAGGCGAAACCCACCGCCAGACCGAGGGCGCCGAGGACCGCGACGAAGGAGGTGGTCTCCACCCCGATCCGTCCCAGGGCCGAGATCACCACCAAGGCGATCAAGCCCATGCGGGCCAGGTTGGCGAGGAAGGAGGCCAAGGTTTCGTCCACCTTGGCCCGTAGCAGGGAGGCGCGCGCTCCGTTGGCGATCAGGCGCGCGGCCCACATTCCGAGGAACAGAATGGCGAGTGCCGCGAGCAGGGAGAGGCCGAAGGACACCACGTCACCTTGCACGCTCTGCCACCAGGCGAGGGGATCGGTCCACGGTCGAGGAGCGGGGGCCACGTCCTGGAGGAGGGCCATCGCAAGCAGGGAGAGGGTAGATTCCATGGTGGCAGGATAGGAACGGCGATCTCCGGGACTGGGATGCTATTCTCCCCCCACCATGCGGAAAACGCGCGCATTCGATTTGATCGTCGTCGGGGGGGGTATCGCGGGCAGCGCCGCGGCCCTGCGCGCCGCGCAGGATCACCTCGAGGTCCTCTGGATCCGTGGAGATCGCGCCACCGCGAAGCGCTCGCGGGGAATGTGGGTGGCGAACATCGACAACATGATCGGCATCCACGACGGAGTGGTCCGCAAGCGTTTCGTCCGCTTCCTGCGCCGGGAGCACCCCGAAGCCGCGGCCGCCCTCGAGGCGGCCCCGCGCCAGCCGATCGGTTCCCGGGACATCATCGAGAACACCGTGGAGCGGATCCGGGCCGAATTCTCCGAACGGGTCGAAATCCTCGAGGAACGCGCCCTCCGCGCTTCCCGTCACTCGGCCCCAGGGGAAGGTCCCCCTCGTTTCTCGGTCGAGGCCGGGGAGAGGTGCGCGAGCGCCCCATACCTGGTGCTGGCCACCGGCGTGATGGACCGCCAACCCTCGATCCGCAAGACCCATCGGGGCGATGTGGTGGACGACCCCAAGTGGATCTTCCCCTGGGCGAATCGGGAATTGATTCTCTATTGCATCCGTTGCGAGGGCCACCTCACCGGATCCTCCCGGGCCGCGGTGATCGGCCATTCCGAGAGCGCCGCGCACATCGCCATGATGCTCCAGGAACGCTTCGGATCCGCCTGTTGCATCCTCAGCAACGGCGAGGCTCCCCAATGGAGCCAGGAATCGACGACGATACTCCAGGGCTACGGGATTCCGGTCCACCGGGAACGCCTGAGCGACGTTTTCGGAGACGTGGAAGGGCTGCACGGATTCCGCCTGGAGAACGGGGAGGAAATCCTCGTGCAGTATGCCCTGGTGGCACTCGGACTCCACCGGGTCTACAACGATCTGGCGCGTCAACTCGGTGCCGATCTGGCCGATCCCGAACAGCCCCCGGAGCTGCGCCACGTGCGCATCGATCGGCGTGGAGAGACCTCGATCCCGGGGCTCTTCGCGGTCGGCGACATGGCCAAACGCCTCGATGAAACGGTGATGAAACAGATCTACACCGCCCAGGAATACGCCGTGCGCGCGGTGGATACCATCGACGCCCGAGTCCGTGCCGCCCGGCGCGCCGCCTTCCTCGCTTCCTGAGGACCCGATTCCCCGCCCTTCCGGAATCCAGTCCGGTGGTATCGTAGATCCTTCCTCCCTCCACCCCCTCTTGGTCCCCCGATGTTCTTGACCCTCTCCTTCCTGTTCCTCTGCCAACAGCCCTTGCTCGACGACTGCGGCAATCCCCTCGCCGCTCCCCGTGTCACGACTCGCGCCCCGGGGACCGTCTGGTCCCAGGTCGTGGCCAACCTCTCCTCGGTCTTCGGTCTTGCCCCGCTGGTCAACGGGGACCTGCTCGGTGCTTCCTACAACGACGGCCTCGCGGAGGTCTACGAGTTCGAGATCCCCGGGGGCAACGTGTCGATGACCTGGCCGGTAGCCGACGACGGCGACTGTTGGCTGGGCTACGACGGCAAACGCGAACTCCTGCTCACGACCAACGCCACGCTCGACCAGATCCGTACTTACCGGCTCGGGAATCCGCTGCCTCTCTCCTCGGTGGCTTCCCCGGGTTCCGGTCCGGTCGGGATCGCCTGGGATCCGATCCGCGATGAATACGCGGTCTGCGACTGGCTCACCGACCGTCTCGACGTCCTCGATCCCCGGAGTTTCCAGGTCAAACGCAGTTTCCCCCTCTCCGCCACCATCAGCCGCGTCGCGGGGGTGGGCTACGACTGCGCCACCGACTCCTATCTCGTGAACGGCCGCGACCAGAACCGGATGGTGGCCGTGGACCCCGTGAGCGGCGCGATCCAAGGGAGTTGGCCCACCCCGGCGGGCAACGGTGGTCAAGGCATCGCCGCCAGTCGGCACGGCGGCGCTTGGACCACCGACCAGTACACGACCACTTGCTGGGAGCTGGAAGCGCTCCACGGCCCCCAACCGGCCCTCTTGATCCCGGCTCGGCTCCTCGCGGGGGCCCCCGCCACCGCTCTGCTCACCGACCCCCCGTCCAGCGATGTCCAGGCGCGTTGGGCCTGGTCCTTCTCCCCGGGCCACCTCGTGGTCCACGGTCTCCAGACTTGCTTGGCTCCGCCCTACCGGATCGCGGGCATCGCCCCGATCCTCAACGGAGTGGGAAGTCTGGTCTCCTCCCTTCCGGCCACCGCCGCGGGCAAGGTGCTCTACATCCAGGGGGCCAGTCTCCCTTCCGGGAGTCTCACCCCACTCCGGGTGGTCCGGGTTCCCTAGCTCCGTTCCACCAAGCGCTCCAAACAGCGCAGCGCTCGCTCCCGTCCGTCCTCGGACATGGACGCGGCAAGGGAAGCGCGCATCCGGGCCCGCCGTTGCGGGTCGTCCACCAGGGAGAGCAAGGCGCCGAGTGCCTCCGGAGACCGGGCGTCGAGGAGTTCCACCCCCGGGGCCAAGGCCCGCGCGTTGTGCTCTTGCTGTCGATCGCGATGGTAGGGATAGGGCACGATCAGTGCGGGCAAGGCCTTCAGCCACAGTTCGGCCAGGGTGGATGCGCCGCCGCGACTGAGGGCCAGGTCGGCGGCGGAATAGGCCGCCCCCATCTCCTCCAGATGCCCGTGGAGACTGGCCCGGAGCCCGCAGGATGCCACCGCCGAACGCAGTTCCTCCCCCTTTCCCGGACCGAGGGCGGCGAGCAACTGCCATCCCCGCCGCGCCAGTTCCGGTGCCGCCGCGGCGGCCAGCCGGTTCAGGTCCCGCGCCCCCTGGCTGCCCCCGAGGAGGAGCAGCACGGGGGCCTCGGGATCCAATCCGAAATGGGCGCGGGCCTGGGCACGGCCGGGCGAGTCCAAGGCCGCGCGGGCCAAGGGGCCCACCCATTCTCCACGGGGCAGTTCGGCCGCGGTCTGGGGAAAGAGGGTCAACACCCGGCGCGCGAAAGGGGCGAGCCACCGCACTCCGCGCCCGACCACGCGATTGCCCTCCAGGAGTACCATCGGGCGGCCCCGACGGGCGGCGAGGGCCAAGGCGCCGACCCGGCCACCGAGACCGACCACCAGATCCGGCTCGAAGTCCCGGGCCGCCCGGCGCGCGCGCGGCAAGGCCCGCAGGAAGCCCAAGGGTCGCGGTAGGCTCCCATCCTCCACCCCCAGGGAAAGAACCGCTCCGGCGGCTCGGAAGTAGTCGGCCTCCACCGCCCGTCCCCCACTCAGGAACAAGGTCTGGTGGCCCCGCCCGGGCGATGAGCTGGGCCTGGTTGAAGGTCCGCCTTTTCAGCCGCTCGTAATG
>CAYVRL010000002.1:0-20003 GCA_964454065.1 uncultured Planctomycetales bacterium
TAGGCCGCAGTGCCCTGGAGGAACCAGTTCTCCTCGATGTTCCAGCGCACGTTCATCTCGCCCGTGGAGGAACGGTCCTCGCTGATGTCGAAGGACTGGAAGAACTCGAAGCGACTGATCAGCTTCCAGGATTTCGAGAGGGGCGTTTCGAAACGGATCGCGGCGCGACCGTTGACCGCCAGGTTGCTGCCGCCGACGCCGACGTTGTTCTCCTTCAGGGCCGAGGGGCCCCCTTCGGCGGAGAGCTGGGTCTGGTCCTCGTTCCAGCGCCAGGTGTATCCGAGGCCGACGCCGGCGTCTTCACGGATGTCCAGGCCGTTGGGGATGTCGCTGCGGGCGGAACCCTTGCCGTACAGGTAGAGGTTGTCCTCGTCGTCGAGGAAGCGATGGTGTTCGAGGGCGACCTCGTAGAGGCGCGCGGTGGAGGAAGCGTCCTGGGTGCTCTTGTCGGTCTGGCGGATGCCGGCGTAGTGGCCCTCGAGGATCCAGCGATAACCCTTGGCTTCGTACTTGGAACTCAGGTCGGCGGTGCTGGTGGTGCTTTCGTTGTTCCCGGTGATCAAGGTGACGCTGGCGTCGAAGGAACCGGACCATTTCCCGGCCTCGGGGGGACCGGATGCCTGGAGCGGAGCCGCGGAGAGGAGCAGGGGGAGCAGGGCGAGCATGGGGGGAGTCAGTCTTCTTCGGAAGGAGGAGGAGGGACCGGCCAGAACCAGTCGGCCGGACGCAACTCCACGTCCTTGAAGAGGGCTGCGGTGTCCGTGCCGGCGGCGACCGCGAAGCCGCCCTTCAGGAGACGGGGGGTCCAGGCCTTGGGGAGCGGGATCCTATCCTTGCGGCTCCCCACTTGCAGCCTGCCGCTGCCGTCGGCATCGACTTCCAACTCCACCGTGAAATCTTGACTGGGGGGGATCTCGATGCGGCTGACCGCGTCCCAGCGGTAGATCGTGAAACTGCTCTTCAGATCGAAGTCGCTCGTAATGGTGTAGAGAGTCGCTTCGGCCCCGTTGTCGATCTCCAGCGCGGCTTGGGGGCGACCGTTGGGGAGCATGCCGAAGAGGAATTCCCCGCCGTTCTTGCCGTCGATCTGGACTCTTCCACGCAAGTCGAAGGGTGGTTGCAACAGCGCGAGATTGGGCATCCGGGTGCGCACCGTGCGGTGGAAGGCGGTCTTCGGCGTGTAGACCAGCACGCTGTCGTCCGGCTGCTGTTGGATCGACCCCTTGATCGTGGCCACCGTTCCCTCGGGGAAGGCGCGTTGCCAGAGACGCAGGTTCTGGCCGGAGGCGGCGGCGAGACGCTGCTCCTCGTCCTTCAGGGATACCGGGAGGATGCCGGTGGCCCGTACCAGGTGGGCACCGAAGAGCATCGCCGCAACGGGATGGCCCGCCTGGTCGGCCTTGCGCATCTCCACCGCGATCTGGTCGAAGGCTTGGCGAGTGGGAAGGCAGTAATTCGCGACCAGATCCTTCGCCCCGTTCTCCTTCAACCATTCCTCGGCCTGGGCGGCGGCCTCCTCGTCTCCGGCGGCGTAAGCCCCTTCCCAGTTCCGGAACATCCAGTAGATCGCTTCCTCGACGCTCTTGGCCCCGGCGTTGCTGAGGGCCAGCAACCGGTAGGTCTCGGGGTCGTCCGGGCGCAAGTCGTCGGCGCGCTCGGCGGCGAGCCGCGCCCGCTCCCAGTCCTCGGCCTGCAGATAGCCTCGGCAGCGGGCTTGTAGGGTGTCGGCGAAATCGGGACCTTCCTTGGATTCGCGGACGATGGCCTGGGTGAACTTGCGCCAGCGCGCTTCGAAGGCATCCCAGTCGGGAACCTCCGGATCCGCGATTTCCTCGACGAAGAACTTCTTGGCCCGGGTGAGCGCATCCGGACTCCCCTTGCGCGCTTTCTTGGTGTAGGAGGCGAGGTACTTGAGGTAGGCGTCACGGTATTCGAGTCGACCCGCCGGGATCACTCGTTCGCCGTCTTGCCCCTCGTCCTTTCCCGTGACCGCGTCGGGGTGGACCCGGATGTCGTTCTCCTCGTAGTTGAGCAGGAAGTAGACCAAGGCCCAGCCGTAGGAGTAGAAACTGCCCGGATAGGATCCCGGGCCGGGATAGCTGATGACCTCGGCCAGGGAGTGACGTTCCTCGCTGTTCTCGATCATCTCCCACTCCCGGATTCGCAGCGCCGCGGGTTTGTTCTTGACGATGCTGCCGTCGGCCTTCAGTTCGCAACCCTCGAAGTAGGAGGAGGTCCCCTCGTTCAACCAGGTCGGGGGTTTGCCCTTGGCCTTCCTGGTGAGCAAGAACATGAATTCGTGGCTGGCTTCGTGGAACATGGTTCGCCACAGGTCGTCCTCGGTCACGTTCATGTCCTGGGTGTCCATGAAGGCCGCCACGGTCAGCTTGTGGTCATAGAACCATCCCAACACCCCACTGGGGAGGCTGCCCCCCAGGACCTCGTGGCAGAAACGGTCGAAGTCGGCCCGCTTGCGGTGGATCGCGAGGGTCACGCGGGGCGCCTTCTTGTGATAGTTGTAGATGTCCTGGTAGAAGCGAAACATTTCTTCCATGACCACGGACACGGTCTCGAAGAAGGAATACCCGATATTGGTCTTGATCAAGTAATGGGCGGTCTTGCGCTGGAAGGCGTTCTTCCACTCGGAGTGGGCCCGGTTCTGGCGCTCGATCCATTTGGGGGAACGGCGCCGCACCTTGTCGGCCACGAAGGAACCGCCGGAGGCGATTTCCCCGGCCCGAGCCGTCAGGCGCTCGTAGTCCTTGGCCAGCTTGGGATCATTGGGTAGATAATCGAGCAGGCGCTGGGTCAGGTGGCCCGCGAAGCGGTAGTCGCGGTTCCGGGTGGCCTTCTCCGCGGCACGGCGGGCCGCCGCCACCCACTCGGCGACGATGGGGGCGTCCGCGTTCCAATCGGGCCAGATCTCGGCGAGATGGGAGGCGGTGGCTTCGGCTTCCTCGTCCTTGCCAGTGAAGTGCTGGGCCCAGTAGAGCCATTTCCCCCAGTGCAGTTCCCCGGCGCTGTCGTCCACCAGCGCCGAGGCATCCATCATCGCGCGGTAGCCCTCGGTGGAGTAGGGGTCGCGCGCCAGACCACGTTCGGCGGCGGCGCGGGCCTCGTCGGCCTTGCCTTCCTCGATCAGGCGCCGGGCGGCCGCGAAGGGGCTTTCCTCTTCCTGGGCGGTCGCGAAGCGGGGAGGCGGTAGGGGGAAACGCGGCGGCGCCGCGGGAGGGGCGGGCGCGGTGGCTCCGAGAAGAAGGAGGAGGAGGGAGGGGAGAATGCGCATGGAAGCAACCGATGCGCAGTATAGATGGCTTCAGCGGGTCGGTCGTGCGGGCTCCGAGAGCTCCCGGTAGCCGATTTCGTCCAACCATCCCAGGAGGACCGGCAAGGGGATCGCGAGTCCCATGTGGGTGATGACCTGGGGGCGGTAGCTGCCGTGGGTGTAGATCTTGGCGAAGATCCCGATCAAACGATGATCGGACTCGCGGAAGACTCCGCCGCCGGAGTTGCCGAAGTAGGCGGGACTGCTGATCATCCACAGCTTCTCTCCACCCACTTCCCAGCGGGTGCGGGTGACTTCTCCGTGGGTCGCCTGGGCGGCGGTGCCGAGGGGACAGCCGACGGTATAGATCGGAGTGAACGGCCCGATCTCGGCGCATTCCGCGGCGCTGCCGAGGCGTGCCGTCGGGCCCAGGTCGCGATCCCCGTCGATGCGCAGCAAGGCCAGGTCCAGCTCGATGTCGTGGGCGAGCAGGCGTGCCCGTACCGGGACCTCTCGGCCTCCGGTGTCGATGCTTCCCGGTACTTCGGTTCCGTCCGGGATCTCCCCGATCTCCTGTCCGAGGACGTCACGGACCACGTGGTAGCAACTCAGGGCGAGGTAATGAGGATCCTCGGGGTCTCGGATTCGCGCGACCAGCACGGCGCTGCCGACCGCATCCGCGCCCGAGAGCTGGAAGACGGGGCGAAGGACGTCGTGCAGCAAGGCGGCGCGGCGGGCGGCGGGGTCCGGGGCGCGGTGAGCCGCCAAGGTGGCGCTCTGGACCCGTACCTGCGCCTCCAGCCCCTGGAGATCCTGGCCGAGTTCCCCCTGGCGGCGGTCGGCTTCCGCCAGTTCCCGATGCAGCTCCTGGATGCGCTGTTTCGCGGCTTCCAGTTCGTGGTCTTGTCTCGCGATCCGGGCCCGAGCCCGTTCCTGCTCGTCGCGCAGCTCCGCGAGTTCCGCGTCCACCGCGCGCCACTCCCGATCCCGAAGCTCCTCGCCCCGGTGCAGCCACCCGGAGAGGGGCACGGCTGCGCCTCCCAGCCCCGCGAACAGGGCGAGGACCGCCAAGCCGGTGGCGGGCCCAGCGCGGTGGCGGGCGGCGGGAGGGTCCATGTCTCTCTATCGGCGGATCGTTCCCACCTCTAGAATGGTGCGTTCCGCCGCTCTCGGACGGAGACCACAACATCATGCGTTACGCCCGCGTCGAGGAAGCGATCGAAGACATCCGCCAGGGGCGAATGATCATCCTGGTGGACGACCCCCGCCGCGAGAACGAGGGGGATCTGGTGATGGCGGCGGAGGCGATCACCCCCGAGGCGATCAACTTCATGCGCAAGGAGGGCGGGGGACTGATCTGCCTGGCCCTCGAGGGGCCCATTTGCGATCAGCTGGATTTGCGGCCCCAGGTGGCGGAGAACACTTCGCGGCACGGGACCGCCTTCTTGGAGTCCATCGAAGCCCGTGAAGGGGTCACGACGGGGATCTCCGCAGCCGACCGCGCCCACACGATCCGCGTCGCCGTGGCAACCGATACCCGCCCTCGGGATCTGGCGCGTCCCGGACACGTGTTCCCGCTGCGCGCCCGCCGCGGCGGGGTATTGGTTCGTCCGGGGCAGACCGAGGGCTCGGTGGATCTCGCCCGCCTCGCCGGGTTGCGGCCCGCGGCCGTCATCTGCGAGATCATGAACGAGGACGGGACCATGGCCCGGATGCCCGACCTGGAGATCTACGCGCGCCGCCACGGGCTGCGGATCCTGACCACGGAGGCGCTGATCGACTATCGCCGCCATCGGGAGAAACTGATCGAGCGACGGGTCGCGAACGTGCGCCTGCCGACGGCGCTGGGGGACTTCACCTTGCACCTCTATCGGGCCCGGACCGACGGCAAGGAACATCTGGCCCTGACCCACGGTTGGCCCGCTGCCCCGGAGGATCCGGAGCAGAGGTTTCCAGTGCAGGAGGACCCGGTGGCGGTTCGTGTCCACAGCGAATGCCTGACCGGAGACCTGCTCGGCAGCTTGCGCTGCGATTGTGGACCGCAGCTCCACATGGCGATGCGGCGCATCGTCGAGGTCGGGCGCGGGGTCCTCCTCTACATCCGCCAGGAAGGGCGCGGCATCGGGTTGGAGAACAAGCTACGCGCCTACAAGCTCCAGGAAGCGGGGGCCGACACGGTGGAGGCCAATGAGCGCTTGGGCCTTCCCGCCGACGCCCGGGAGTACGGGATCGGCGCCCAGATCCTGCATGACCTCGGGGTGCGGAAGATGCGTTTGCTCACCAACAATCCCAAGAAGCTCACCGGTCTGAAGGGTTACGGGTTGGAGAGCGTCGAGCAACTTCCGATCCCCAGCCCACCCCAGGAACACAACCGGCGTTACCTGCAAACCAAGAAGGAGAAGATGGGTCACCTCCTTCCCGAGCTGGAGTGAGGGCCGTGGTGGGGAAGAAGCGCGGGGGCGAGGGCGTCAGGAAAGGAGTGCCCGGCCCCTTCCCCGCGTCCGTGACCCCCTCGCGCCAGGATCCCCTGCCCGCGCCCATCGGGGGTTCCGAGCTCCTGGAGCAGCTCTTCCGGGATTTCGGAGCCAAGGTCTATGGCCTCGCCCGGCGCTGCGGCCTGGACTCCCAGGAGGCCGAGGACGGCGTCCAGGAGGTCTTCCTGAAGCTCCAGCGGCGTCTCCACAGCTTTCGGGGGGAAGCGCAGCTCTCCACGTGGCTCTACCAAGTGGCCCTCAACACCTTGCTGGACCACCGCCGCCGGGTCCTGCGCCAGACCCGCAACCGACCGCTCTCCCTGCTCGCCGACGAACGCGGGGAGATCCGCGCGGTTTCCCCCGGGGCCTCTCCGGAGCTCTCCGCGACCCTGGGGGAGCGCCGCCTCCTGGTCCGCGCCGCGCTCGACCGCCTTCCCCGCAAGTTTCGCGAAGTGCTGATCCTGAGGGAACTCGAGGGTTTCTCCTACCGGGACATCGCCCGGATCCTGGAGCTCGCCCAGGGAACCGTGGAATCCCGGATCTTCCGGGGGCGGAAACGGCTCGCGGAGGAACTCCAGCGGCTCCGGGAGGATCTCTGATGGCTTCGCCCATTCGCCCCGGTGCCGGTCCCTGTCCCGCCTGGGCCTCTCGGGTCAGCGCCTTCTTCGACGGCGAGGCCTCGGAACTGGACGCGGGGGAGGTCCGCGCGCACCTGCTCGCCTGTCCCGCTTGCCGCGCCGCCCTCTCCACCTGGGGCAGCCTGCGCGAGGATCTGGCGCTCCTCCAGCCGGTCGGGGAGTCCCACTCCGCCTCCGCGGGTGCTTCCGCGGGGATGGAAGCCACCTTGGACCGCGTCGCCGCTGCCTTGCATCGCGGGGTGGCGGGGGAGCTACGGGTGCTGGATCGTTCGCTGCGCCTTTGGACCGCGGCCGCCGCCACTCTCCTGGTGGTCGGTCTCGGTCTGCTCGCGGCTCGGGAGCTGCGGCCGCTGTCCAGTCCGGTGCGGGCTTCGGCGCCGCGCGACATCGACCGGGCGGTCCGCGAGATCCTGGCCCGTCCCATCGCCCCTTCCCGGCCCGCGAAGGAGGTCGATCGCGGCGGGGAATGAAGCGCCTGCTCCTGCCTGCGGTCCTGACCTTCTTGGCGGGAGGAGCCTTCGGCTTCCTGCTCGGCCGGGGTTCCGTCTCCACGGCGCCCCCCCTGTCGGCGGATCTCGCGGCCTACGCTCAGGGTCTGCGTGTCGCTCTGGGGCTGGATCGGGAGCAGGTCGCGGACCTACGGGCTCTGCTGGCTTATTACGACCGGGAACGGCAGCGCTTGATCGGAGCGGAGCGCGCCACCCTCGAGCCCAGTTTCGCCGACCTGGATCGACGCTTCGAAGCCCTGATCCGGGAGTACGTGCTGCGCCCCGCACAACGGGAGCAGGCCGGCGAACTGGAACGACCGGTACTTCCGCTTTCCGCAGCCCCCCCCGACCGCTAACCTGACGCTGGCACCCGATGGTCCGCTCCCTCGGCATCCACCTCCAGCCCGACGGCTGCTCCTACGCCCTTCTCGAGGGCTCGGCCAAGAAGTGGTCGGTCTCCGCGCACGGGTCCGTGGGTCTGGCCCCTGGAGCCCCCCCCAAGGAGGCCCTTGCGGCCGCGCTCGGTACGGCGCTGAAGTCCGCGGTCCATGGCAAGGTCGATCAGCTGGTGCTCAGCCTGTCCTCGGTGGACGTGGTCTTGCGAGAGCTGAACCTGCCCTTCGCCGAGCGCGACAAGATCCACCAGGTGTTGAAGTTCGAGATCGAATCCGATCTCTACCATCTGGACATCGACGATGTGGTCTGCGACTACATCGAACTGCACGAAGAGCGCGCCACCACCACGCTGTTGGTCGCGGCCCTACCCAAGACGCAGCTCGCCGCTGGACTGGAGATCCTCTCGGAGGTGGGCCAGGACCCTCCGGTCGTGGACCTGGACCTGGGGTCGCTGGCGGTCGCCACCGCCGCGGTCCGTCCCCCCCCGGGGTCCACCGCGGAAGACGGCGAGTCCACTTCGGGTCTGGAGGGATTCCTCCATTTGGGGCCCTATGCGAGCCAGCTGTTGGTCCGGGATGGGGTCGGTCTGCGTGCGGCGCGCGCGATCCACCTGGGCTGGCGGGAACTCGCTCGCGGCCTCGAAGTCGAGCCGGAACCGGTGGCTCCCGGAGAGGATTCCGGGGAAGAGCCGCAGAGCGGCGAGGAACCCCTTTCGGCGGGCGAGTCGAAGGAGGTGGACTCCGCTTCCCCGGGGCCGCCCCTCTTCGGCGCCGATCCCGATCTTCCTCGATCCCTCGATCTCGAGGAAGTCCTGGAGCGCTGTCCCGTGGAGCAACGGCAGGCTTTCGAGAAGCGCTTGATCGCCGAAGTCCGGCGGGGACTCGCGGTCCTCGCCTCCAGCCCGATCGCCCACCTCCACCTCCTGGGCGCGGAACTGCCCGGCCTCGCCGAGGCCTGTCGGGTCCGCCTCGGTGTTCCCGCCGCGCCCTTGGCCCCGAACGAGGAAGGCGTCGATCCGGTCGCCCTCGGCGCCGCCCTGCGCGGACTCGGCCTGGGCGGTTCGGAAATGAATTTCCGCCAGGAGGAATACCGCTACGCGACCGGCTTGGAACGCCTGGAAGGCCCTCTGACCCTGATGCTGGTGGGTCTGATCGCCTTCTTCCTGGTCGATGCGGTGGTCCATTTCCAGAAGAGCCGGGTGCTGCAAGCCGATTGCGAGCGGATCTTCCAGGCCGCGGTCCAACAGGTGGACGGCCTCAACCAACAGCTCCGCGAGGAGGATCCGAAGAAGTGGTTCATCAAGACCGATTTCCAGGGGCTGGACCTCGCGGACACCGAGCGCATGGGGGCGCTCTCGGCTCGGGTGCGGCGGGCCAAGAAGGATCTGGACGAGATGCTGGGCGAGGGTTCGGTTCCCCAGCCGCAATCCTGTCTGGAGGCCTGGCGACTCCTGAACGAGGTGCTGAAGCGTGAATTGGAGGAGAACTACTCCGACCGCTGGATGCTGGAGACCTTGGATTTGAAGTCGGTCGAAGCCCGGCGCAAGGGCAGCGAAAGCCATGTCGAAGCGCGAATCAACGTCACCATCTTCGGGGACGTCGCCACTTCCACCCGGAAGTTCGAGGACCTGAAGAGCGCCTTCCAGGCGCAGCCCTGGGTGAGCGGGGAGGTCACCTCTCAGAGTGGCTTCAAGGCCACCGATGTCGCGGGTGCCCGCACCGGACAGATCGTGGTGCCGATTTCGGTCTCCAAGGCACGGGAGCTGGGCCTGTGAGCAATCGCCAAACCCTGATGCTCCTGGTCGTCCTGACCGTGCTCGCCGGAGTCGGCCGTTCGCTCGCCGCGGCCCGTCTGAGCCGCTATCAGGAGGCTCTGAACTCGCACAAGAAGTCCTACCAGTTCATCGCCGAGACCGCGAGCGATCTCGCTTATCGGCGCAGCAAGGTCGCCGCCGCCGATACCGAGAAGGGTTATCAGACCCACTTCCAGAACCAGGCCTTCACCGCCCACATGGGGTCCCTGACCGTTCAGACGCAGGAGAAGCCCCAACAGAACTACGTGGACAAGATCTTCACCATCACCTTCGAGGGGGACGACAAACGTTTCCGTCGCCAGCAGATCGTGAACTTCCTCTACAACTCGGAACTCTTGATGCCGCGCATGCGGACCACGGTGCTGACGATTCAACCCGCTGGTCCCCAAGGGGGCCGTCGGCGTCGGACCGGGGTCGCCCCCGGCGTCGATCGCGAGGACTATTGGCGGATCGGCCAGTTGCTCTTCGTCCAGCGTACGCAGAAGGCCAAGGAAGAGAAGAAGCGCTGAATCGGAGGGCGGGGTACACCCAGGGCGAACCGTCTCCCACTCAGAGGAAACGGCGCAGGAAGGCGAGTACTCCTTCCCGCCAGGGCGTCCGGTGGCCCCGTCCCGCGGCCGCCATCTCGGCGCGATTCTCCAGGTACCAGTCGTAGGTACGGATCAGGGTCTCGGCGTTGCTGTAGCGGGGTTCCCACCCGAGTGCTTGCAGGGCGCTCACGTCGACCCAGGAATCCTGGTCGGCGGTTCCCCAGACCCAACGGTAGAGCGGTGAGAGGTGAAGCGCGCCGAGTACCGCGAGCGCCCCCTTGGCGAGTGGAGCGGGAGTGGGGAGGAGGCGGGCGCCGCTTCCGGCGTGGGCGAAGAGGGCGCCGAGATCCTCGGCCACGCTGCGGAAGCGCAACGCGCCCACGTTGAAGGCGCGGTTCACCCTCTGGGCCTCGCTCTCCACCAGGGTGAGAACCGCGGCGGCGGCGTCCGCGACGTCCAGGAGCTGGTAACGGTTGCGACCGTCGCCGATCACCGGGATGCGCTTGCCGAGTCGCACCCATTCGAAGAGGATCTGGAAGACACCCAGCCGCTCTGGGCCGATGAAGGTCTTGGGGCGCAGCACTGCGACCACCAGGCCGCGTTCACGGGCGGCGGCGGCCAAGGCCTCGGCCCGGACCTTGCTCTTCCCGTACGGGCCGACCCCGTGCAGGGGCTGCTCCTCGCGTAACGGATGTTCCTTGGGGATGCCGTAGACCGCGGTGGAGGAGATGTGGACCACGCGCGGAGGGGGTGACTGCTGCTCGGCACACTCCAGGACCGCGCGGGCGCCGTCCACGTTCACCGAGCGGATCTCGGCGGCGCGCTCGAGGGGTAGGCCGGCGGCGGCGTGGACGATCGCATCGCAGTCGGCGAGCTCGCGGGAGAGGAGGGCGCGATCGCGGACGTCCCCGCGCAGGGCGCGAAAACCCCTCGGCAAGGGACCCGCGGCCTGGCTCGGGTCCAGATCCAGGAGGGTGCCCTCGTGGCCGGCGGCGGCCAGGGCGCGGGCGATGTGGAAACCGAAGAAGCCGGTGCCACCGGTGACGAGGATGCGCATCGTTCCGGAACTCAGTGGGAGAGGATTCGGGCGAGGACCAGCAGGTAGCCTCCCACCGCGAGCAGCAACGGGGGATCGGTCAGCAGCACCCGCTCGGGGCGCTCGCCGCGCTCTCCCCGGTAGACCAGGTGGAGGTAGCGCATGACCCCGTAGAGGACGAAGGGGAAGGTCCAGACCATGCCGGGTCGACCGGCCTGGGAATCCAGGGATACGTCGAGTTGGAGCAGGGCCCCGGGTAACAGGGTGTAGAGGCCGTAGGTGACCACCGTCGCCGCCGCCGCGACCGCCACCATCACGTCCAGGCCGGGGCCGGAGTACTGTCCGAGCAAGGGGCGCTGGTGGGCGGCTTCGCCGTCGAGGGTGATCAGCTCGGCCTTGCGTTTGCAGAGGGCCAGGAAGAGGGCCAGTTCCACCGAACAAGCCACCAGCCACGGAGAGAGCGGGGCATCGATGGCCCAGACTCCGGCGAGGACCCGTAACAGGAAACCCGCCGCGATCCCGAACACGTCCAGGATCACGAGGTGTTTGAGCCACAGGGTGTAGGCCAGTTGGAGGACCAGATAACCCGCGGGGGCCGCGACTCCGGCGCCCCCGAAGGCTCCCAGCAGGAGGGCGGCGGTAGCGAGGAGGAAAGCGGTCCACAAGGCGCGGGGTGGGGAGACCGCTCCGGCGGCGATCGGCCGGTGGCGCTTCACCGGATGGAGGCGGTCCCGATCCCGATCCAGCACGTCGTTGAAGAGATAGACCGCCGAGGAGACCATACAGAAGGCCAGGAAGGCCTGGATGGCGAGGCCGGCGGCGTGCTCCTGGAGACCGGAGCCGCTGCGGAAGGCCAGGGCCGCAAAGACCACGAGGTTCTTCATCCACTGGCGGGGACGGAGGCTGCGGAGCAGCGGCGGCATCGCGGCAGGATAGCCCGGCGCGGGGGGAGCGAACGGCGCCTCGCTCGCCGGGTGCGGGGCCGGAGTTTCCCCGCGGCCGGGGATTCGGGGTTGGCCCCGCAGCCACTCCAGCCGGTCGCCGGGCAGAGCCGGAATGGGTTTCCGCCCCGGGGGGAGGAGGAGGGCGGCATGGCAACCGCCGGGTGCGGGTCGGAACTCCCAGGGGCGGAGTGCGGCGGCGGCGAGAACGCGGTCGCTCTCGTCCAGGAACAGGACCCGCAGTGGATCGGCGCTTCCGCAGCCGTGAACGGCGAGGGCGGGAGCCAGGTACAGGGCGCTTCCTTCGGGAAGGGGGCGGCCCCAGCCCTGCCGGAAGCGGTCCCAGCGGCCGCGGAGGATCCGCACGTCCCGGGCCACGAGCACCCCGCGACTGGCGTTGCCGCAGCGCAGGCGTCCGTCGTCCTGGATCGGGGGCCGAGCCATCCCGAGGGTGAGATCCAGGTCCGGGAGGGGCTCCTCAGTTGCCGCCATCCTTCGTGGGGGCGAGGTCGAGGGCCGCTCCAGGGCCGGGACTGGAGCGAGGGATGCCCAGCATCGATTGCAAGGCGCAGGCCCAGCGTTCGAAACGGCCGAGCCGCGGGGGGTTGCGGAAGACGTCGCGCGTCGGATCCTCCACTTGATCGAGGAGGTGGCGGCTGCGGACCACCACGGCGCGGACGCCCCGCCGGAGCCGGGCGCCGAGGTGGGCCCGCAACTCCAGTCCCTGATCCAGGAGGCTGCGTGCCCAGGCCGCCTCGGACAGGAGGAATCGGTGGACCGCGGGGCTGCGGAGGCCCGCGCGGAGTTCCTCCAGGTCGAGGCCGGCACTCTCCAAGTCCTTTTTGGGTAGCGGCATACGTCCAGCAGCGAGGAAAGCGGGGAGGCCCGCGAGGAGCGCGGTCACGGCGATCCCCAGCCCCAGGCGCTCGGCCGGAGCGAGGGCCTCGGGTTCGGGATGCTCGGCGATCGAGAGCAGGCAGGAAGCCACCGCCGAGACCCGGGGGTGGAGGAAGGCCAGCAGTTCCCCGCGCCCCTCCGGGAGTTCGGGGAGGGGGCGAGGCATGAGGTGGACCAGGTTCCGAAGGTGCCGGTGGGGGATCTCCCCGACGGCGATCGCGGCCCAAAGCGCCAGCAGCAAGGGGCCGTCGGGGCGGCCGCGCAGGGTCCGCTCGAGAGCGGCCTCGAAGGCTTCGCCCCCCGCGCGGGCGGGACCGAGGGCCACCGCGAGAACCGGCTCCATGGTGCGGAGGACACCATGGGGCATGAGGACCGGGCCGGGGAAGAAATCCCCGGTCAAGCGGCGGGCCTCACGGCTCGCGTAGCGGCTGGCGTGACCGAAATCCATTCGTTGGGCTGGTTTCCCGACTCCGCCAAGGTTACATTCCCGCACCATGGAGGCCACGGGCGCTCGGGATCCGCTGTTCCGCATCAGTGCCGAGGTGGCGCTCCATTGCGCCCACGATCTGCGCAATCTCTTGCTCACCGTGCTGGGCCACGCGGAACTGCAGCGATCCCGCTGGGAACGGGGGGAACTGCCCGCCGACGAGGATCTGTTCAGCAGCTTGGAGGCGATCTCGATCGCCGCGGGTCGCGCCGCCACCCTGGCGGAAGAGTTGCTGGCCCGTGCGCGCGGAGAAACCGAGAGCGTCGCCCCGGTATCGCTCGCGGCCAGCGCCCGGAAGGCTCGGGAGGTCTTGAAGGCGCGCTCCGGTCTGGAAGCATCGGTGGAGTTGAGCGGCCCGGAGGAATTGACGGTCCTCGCCAACCCCTCGCGACTGGAGCGGGCGATCTTGAACCTCCTCTGGAATGCCCTGGATGCCGCTCAATTGGGCGGGGGCGTTCCTTCCGCGGCGCTGCAAGTGCGCTGGGGGGAGGGTCTGGAGGGTCCGTGGCTGGAAGTCGTCGATCATGGTCCCGGCTTGGGGACCAGTCGGATCGCGGAACTCCTCCAGCCCGCCTCGGTCCGCTCGGGTGGAGGCCGGGTCGGGTCGCGGGAAAAAGGTCCTGGAATGCATGGAATCGGTCTTCACGGGGTGGCGGCTTCGATGTCCTCCTGGGGGGGTCGACTCGTGGTGGGTTCCCCGCGGGAAGAGGAGGGCGCGGTACTGCGCCTGGAGTTCCACCCCGACTTGCTGGCCTCCGTGGCTTCGGATTCCGAGGAGAAGCACCCTGTGCCGGAGCCTAGGAGAGGTTAAGATTCCCGCCAACCCAGGCGTCCGATCCCCGCTACCGGTACAGGCTGACTTCGTGTCATGAACCCTTCGGCCCCTTCCCAGCAGAACGTCCAGACCCTCGAGGAAGTCACCATTCGCTTCGCCGGGGATTCCGGTGACGGCATGCAGCTGACTGGCACCCAGTTCACGAACACCTCCGCGGTGCTCGGGAACGACCTCGCCACCTTCCCCGACTACCCGGCCGAGATCCGCGCCCCGGTCGGCACCTTGTTCGGTGTTTCGGGCTTCCAGGTGCGGTTCGCCGCGCGGGACATCCACACCCCGGGGGATGCCCCGGACGTGCTGGTGGCCATGAATCCCGCCGCCCTCAAGACCAACCTCGGGGATCTGAAGCCGGGCGGTCTGCTGATCGTCAACACGGGGAATTTCACGCCGAAGAATCTCGAGAAGGCCCATTACGAAGCGAATCCCCTCGACGATCCCGAACTCTCCCATCAGTACCAGTTGGTCCCCCTGGACCTGAACGCTCTCACCCTCGAGGCGGTGAAGGGCAGCGGTTTGAGCGACAAGGATGCTCTCCGCTGCAAGAACTTCTTCGCTCTGGGCATGCTCTATTGGGTGTACTCGAGGCCGCTGGAAACCACGGAGAAGTGGTTGGAGGCCAAGTTCGCCAAGAAGCCCCAGGTCCTGGAGGCCAACTTGCGGGCCTTGCGGGCCGGTTCGGTGGTCGCCGAGAGCCAGGAGATCTTCCAGAGCCGCTACCAGGTGGAGTCGGCGAAGCTTCCCGCGGGTGCCTACCGCAACCTGAAGGGCAATTCGGCCACTGCGTTGGGCCTGGTCACCGCCGCGAAACTGGCCGATCTCCCCCTCTTCCTGGGCTCCTATCCGATCACTCCCGCCTCGGACATCCTCCACGCGCTCGCCCACTACAAGAACTACGGGGTGGTGACCTTCCAGGCGGAGGACGAGATCGCCGGGGTCTCCTCCGCCATCGGCGCGTCCTTCGCGGGTGCCCTGGCGGTCACCACCACTTCCGGCCCCGGTCTGGCCCTGAAGACCGAAGCCATCGGGATGGCGGTGATGATGGAGTTGCCGCTCGTGGTGATCGACGTGCAGCGCGGCGGGCCCTCCACCGGCCTGCCCACGAAGACCGAACAGGCGGATCTGCTCCAGGCGATCTTCGGCCGCCACGGCGAGAGTCCGGTCCCGGTGATCGCGGCCCAGTCGCCGAGCGATTGCTTCCACGCCGCGATCGAGGCCGCCCGGATGGCGATCACCTACATGACTCCGGTGCTCCTCTTGACCGATGGCTACCTCGGGAACGGGGCCGAGCCCTTCCGGATCCCCGAGGAATCGGAGCTGGAGCCCTTCCCGGTCTCGCACTACACCGATGCGGAGCACTTCCAGCCCTACGCCCGCGATCCGGAGACCCTCGCCCGCCTGTGGGCCGTTCCGGGTACGCCCGGTCTGGAACACCGTCTGGGTGGTCTCGAGAAGCAGGACGGCAGTGGCAACGTCGACTACGATCCCGCCAACCACGAGAAGATGGTCGCGCTGCGTGAGGAGAAGGTCATGGGGATCGCGCGCAGTTACGCGCCCACCGAAGTCTACGGGGAGCCGGAAGGGGAGGTCCTGGTCGTCGGCTGGGGCTCCACCTTCGGCGCGATCCGCGGCGTGGTCCGCGACATGCAGCGGGAAGGTCTCCAGGTCTCGCAGGTCCACCTGCGCAACGTGTGGCCCTTGCCCCAGGACCTGGGCGGGATCCTCCAGGGCTTCCGGAAGGTCCTGGTTCCCGAGCTGAACCGGGGCCAGCTCGCGCGACTGTTGCGGGCCGAATACTTGCGGGAAGTCGTTTCCTACTCCAAGGTCCAGGGTCGGCCGTTGTACAAGACCGAGCTGCGGGCCCACATCGACGAACTCCTGGCTTGAGGACCGAGCGATGACCACCACCGAAGCACCCACTTACAAGAAGAAGGATTTCGTCAGCGATCAGGAGGTCCGCTGGTGCCCGGGTTGCGGGGACTATTCGATCCTCAATAGCACGCAGCAGGTTCTGGCTCGACTCGGCGTTCCGAAGGAGAACTTCGTCGTCGTGTCCGGGATCGGCTGCTCGAGTCGTTTCCCTTACTACCTCTCCACCTACGGTCTGCACACCATCCATGGGCGCGCTCCGGCGATCGCCAGTGGGGTCAAGGTGGCGAATCCGAAGCTGGACCTGTGGGTCGCGACCGGAGACGGCGATGCCCTCTCGATCGGCGGCAACCACATCATCCACGCGGCCCGCCGCAATCTGGACATGGTGGTCCTGCTCTTCAACAATCGCATCTACGGGCTCACCAAGGGCCAGTATTCCCCGACCTCCGAGGTGGGAAAGAAAACCCCCTCCTCGCCCTTCGGTTCGCTGGACAACCCCTTTCTTCCGGTTTCGCTCCTGCTCGGAGCGGGTGCCACCTTCGTCGCCCGTTCGGTGGACGTCCAGGGGAAGCACTTGCAGGGGGTTCTCGAGGCCGCGCATGCCCACCGGGGCTTCTCCTTCGTCGAGATCCTCCAGAACTGCGTGATCTTCAACGACGGCGCCTTCGAGGACACCACCGCCAAGGAAGTCCGCAGCGACCGGGAGATCGATCTGCGCCCCGGTGAACCGATGATCTTCGGCAAGGAGCACGACCAGGGCCTGCGTTTCACGCCCGGGGGAATCGAGCGTTGCTCCGCCGAGGAAGCATCCGTTTGGGATCCATCGGGCCCCACCGGGGCCAACGCCTACCGGATGTCCCACGCGGGGGATCGGGGTCACCTGCCCACGCCGATCGGCATCTTCCGCCAAGTCGAGGCGCCCACCCTCGATCAAGAAATCCATGACCAGATCCGCGCCGCCAAGGAGAAACTCGGGGAGGGCACTCTCCACGATCTTCTCCATGGCGGAGAGACCTGGGAGATCGACTAGCTTCCCCCACCCCGGTCGAGGACCGAAGCCGTGTACTTCGACTACGCAAACACTCTCGTCTTCCTCCTCGCGGGCATGGCCTTCGTGTTCGTGAACATGGTCGTGGGTGCGCTCCTGCGCCCCGGACGCGACGGTGCGGTGGGCCTGGAGCCCTACGAATGCGGTGAGGAAGCCATCGGGAGCGCCTGGTTCCGCTTCGACATCCGCTACTACACGGTGGCCCTGGTCTACCTGGTGTTCGCGGTCGAAATCGCCTTCCTCTTCCCCTGGGCGCGGGTCCTGAAGGAGGCCCTTCGTGAGCCCGGGATCGGAGGAGTGGCACTCATCGAGGGCTTGCTCTTCGTGGCGATCCTGTTCCTCGGCCTGGCCTACGTGTGGGTCAAGGGCGATCTCGACTGGGTGAAGAGCTTTCGCCCGGGACCCGCTGACGGGCAAGGACCCGAGGCCGAATAGTCATGGGCTGGATCTCCGAGAGCTTCGACGAGAACGTCGTCACCACGCGCCTGGACTGGCTCCTGAACTGGGCGCGGCTGAGTTCGATCTGGCCGATGACCTTCGGTCTGGCCTGCTGTGCCATCGAAATGATGGCGGTTGGCGCCGCCCGATTCGACATCGACCGTTTCGGGGCCGGGGCCTTTCGCGCCACTCCCCGCCAAGCCGATCTGATGATCGTCGCGGGGACCGTGAACTTCAAGATGGGCGAGCGGGTCAAGAGGCTCTACGAACAGATGCCCGGTCCCAAGTACGTGATCGCGATGGGCGCCTGCGCCACCGGAGGAGGGCCCTACCACAGCTTCGGGTACACGGTCATGAAGGGGGTGGATCGGATCATCCCGGTGGACGTCTACATCGCCGGTTGTCCTCCCCGCCCCGAAGCCCTGCTCGAGGGTCTGATGCTCCTTCAGCGCAAGATTCGGCGCCAGAACGTGCTGCGCAAACCTTCCTTTCCTCCGATTCCGAGTGGAGCCGAAGCATGAGCCAAGTCACTCGTGATGCCGCCTGGGGACCGATCGAGGTCCACGTCGCCGCCGCTCGGGACGCTGCCTCGGCCTTGCAGGGCGCGGGTTTCCCGATCGAATTGCACGAACCGAATTTGCCCGTCTACGCCCCCGAGGGCGAGGGCAAGCGCTTGGCGCGCAAGCACAAGGAGGAGAACCCGACCTACGAATGGCGCGGAGATCCCTACCTCCTGCTCGGGGAGCGCGCGCGGCTCCTCGATGCCTTGCGTTTCTTCCGCGACGAGCTCGGTTACGAGATGCTGATCGATTTGACGGCGGTGGATTTCGACGCCGATGAGCCCCATCTTTGGGCCGTCTATCAGCTCCTCTCCCTGGGCCGCCGGGCGCGTGTGACCTTGAAGCTGGAAGTTCCCAAGGAGGATCCCCGCCTGGCCAGCGCCAGTGGGATCTACCCGGCCGCCGAATGGCACGAGCGGGAGGCCGCCGAAATGTTCGGGATCGTCTACGAGGGCCATCCCGATCCCCGCCACATGCTGCTCCCCGACGACTGGGAAGGGCATCCCCTGCGCAAGGATTACGTCTACCCCGAGGAATACCACGGGATCTCCTGCCTCTGATGGCTGCTCCTCCCAGGAACCAGGGACTGCGACCCGGGGAACGCGAGATCGAACTCGATCTGCGTACCCAGGACGTCGAGATCAACATGGGGCCGCAGCACCCCGCGACCCACGGGGTCTTGCGCGTGTTGCTCCGCGCCGACGGGGAGATCCTGACCGGAGCCACCGCGCACCTCGGCTATCTGCACCGCTGCGCGGAGAAGATCGGCGAGAAGGTGGACTGGTTGCAGTACATGCCCTACACCGATCGTTACGACTATCTGTCGGCGATGAACAACAACCTCGGCTACAGCCTCGCGGTCGAGAAGTTGCTCGGGGTCGAGGCGCCACCGCGCGCCCAGTACATCCGCGTCATCCTCGCGGAACTGAATCGAATCGCCAGTCATTTGGTCGCGGTCGGCACCTATGGACTGGATATCGGCGCTTTCACCCCTTTCTTCTACGCCTTCCGGGAACGGGAGATCCTCCTCGATCTCTTCGAGTCGATCTGTGGCGCCCGCCTGACCTACTCCTTCATTCGTCCCGGCGGTTTGATGAACGACGCCCCCGAGGGCTGGCTGGAGAAGGTCCGGGAGTTCACGGAACTCTTCGAGAAGCGCTGGCCGGACTACTGGGACCTCCTGGTGGAGCACAAGATCTTCATCGAACGGACCGCGAACGTCGGGATCATCAGCGAGGAGCAGGCACTGGCCTGGGGCTGCACGGGCCCGATGCTCCGCGGCAGCGGAGTGGACTGGGATCTGCGTCGGGACCAGCCCTACCTGGTCTACGACCGGGTGGATTTCGAAGTCGTGGTGGGCAAGGGCTACCGGGGCACGGTAGGCGATTGTTACGACCGGAACTACGTGCGGATGTTCGAGATGCTCGAGGCCAACAAGATCGTCCAGCAATGCTTGGAGCAGATCGAGGAGGGCGAGGTCCAGCACCCGGAAGTCGGCCTCGTGCTTCGCCCGGCTCCCGGCGAGGCCTACGTGGGCATCGAGAACCCGCGTGGCGAACTCGGCCACTACGTGGTCAGCGACGGGGGCAAGATCGCCCGCCGGATGCGCGTCCGAGGCCCCTCCTTCTGCAATCTTTCCCTCATGGAGCATCTCCTGCCCGGCTGCATGATCGCGGATGCGGCGGCGATCATCGGTTCGGTTGACATCGTGGTCGGGGAGACGGATCGATGATTTCCTCCTCCCCGGTGCTCCTCGCGATGTCCCCTCAGGGCGAGGGGATTTCCCGCTCGGTGGCCTCGGCCCTTCCCGACGCCCTGCCCTGGTGGGTGGCCGCGCTGTGCGGGATCCTGCTCAGCTTCGTACTGATCATCGCCTTCGTCTCGGTGGTGGCGATGTTCTCCACCTGGCTGGAGCGCAAGGTCGCCGGCCACATGCAGCAGCGTCTCGGTCCCATGCGGGTCGGGGGCTGGCACGGTTGGGCGCAGGCCATCGCCGACGGGGTCAAGCTGCTGCTCAAGGAGGATCTGGTCCTGACCGGTGCCGACCGAGTCCTCTTCAAGCTCGCTCCGGCCCTGGTCCTCGGCAGCGTGATCGCGGCGCTGGCCGCGGTTCCCTTCGCGCGCGGGGCGGCGGTCGCGGACCTGGATCTGGGGATCTTCTTCATCCTCGCCGTTTCCTCCCTGAGCACGATCGGGGTGATCATGGCCGGCTGGGGTTCCCGCAGCAAATGGAGCATCTATGGAGCCATGCGGGAAGCCGCACAGGTGGCCTCCTACGAAGTGCCGCT
>CAYVRL010000003.1:0-19778 GCA_964454065.1 uncultured Planctomycetales bacterium
ACCTGGCGATCGGAGAGGTCCTCGGGGCCCTCGACGAGCAGGGGATCGCGGACCAGACCTTGGTGGTCTTCGTGGACGACAACGGCGGTGCCCGCCGGGAAGGAGCACGCAACGGGGATCTGCGCGGCGGCAAGGGAACCGCCTTCGAGGGCGGGGTGCGAGTACCGGCCGCCATGCGCTGGCCTGGCCACCTGCCCGCGGGAGCACACAGCGGCCAAGTCCTATCGATGCAGGATTTGTTTCCCACTTTGCTCGCGGCCGCGGGAGTCGCCCTCCCCCACGACCGAACCCTCGACGGCATCGATCTCCTCTCTGCGCTCGAAAAGGGGGAACTCCGCTCCCATCCACCGCTCTACTTCGGTTCTCGGGATTCCCGCTTCTTCTTCCGCGCCCTACTCGATGGGGACTGGAAGTACGTTTGGCGGCAGACCGGTGGAAAGGGGCCCGGCCAGGAGATGCTGTTTCGGGTCGATCGAGACCCCTCCGAAAAGGAGGACCTGGCCGCCGAATACCCGGAGAAGCTCCGCGAACTCGCCCGGCTTTGCGAAGCCTGGAGCGGCCTCGATCCCTATCCGGGGGATCCGATCGCACGGACCCAACCCCCACCGGGCTGGCAGGAGCCGGCGGATTGGACCCTGGCCGCGCAAGGCACCGCCCCCGAGGACGCCCGCCCGCCTCGTCGGCCACCGAACCTGGTCCTACTGCTCGCCGACGATCTCGGGTGGAACGACCTGCACCTGCACGGCGGGGAGATGTCCACCCCCCATCTCGACCAATTGGCCGCCGAGGGCCTGGAGTTCACGGATTTCCATGCCTACCCACTCTGTACTCCGACTCGAGCCGCGCTACTGACCGGCCAGGATCCGATGAGCATGGGCCTCGCGTACAGTCCTTTGCGCCCCTGGGACGCGCACGGCCTTCCAGCGCGGGTTCCCACCCTCGCCGAACGCTTGCGAGCCGTCGGCTACGAAACCGCCTGTATCGGGAAATGGCACCTCGGCCACGCCCGAGCGGAAATGCGCCCGATGGCCCGTGGTTTCGAGCATTTCTACGGCTTCCTCAACGGCACCGTGGATCCTTACACGCACCGCAGTCGCGACGGCGCCCTGGATTGGCAATCGGACGGTCACTCCTCCAGCGAGGACGGGTTCGCCACCCGCCTGCTGGCCCGCGAAGCCCTCGCCTGGTTGCGCGAACGGGATCTCGCCCAACCCTTCTTCCTCTATCTCCCTTTCCGCGCGCCCCACGTCCCACTCAATGCGCCCCCCGACACGCTCGCACACTACGCCGGGACGAAGGATCGCGAGCGGGCCACCTACTGCGCGATGGTCGAGGAGATGGATACCGCCATCGGTCAAGTCTTCGAAGTCCTTCAGAAGCGTGGGCTCGCACGCAATACCCTGGTCCTCTTCCTGAGCGACAATGGCGCCGGAAAGGGGGAAGGGGGCAGCAATGCTCCCTTCCGGGGCGCGAAGGGTTCCACCTTCGAGGGAGGGATCCGGGTGCCCGCCCTCCTCCGCTGGCCGGGACGCGTCACCCCGGGGACGCGGGACCAGGGCCTGCGTTCGGTCCTCGACGTCGCCCCGACCTTGCTCGCCGCCGCGGGTCTGCCCATCCCGGCCGACATGGAGGGCCGTTCCCTGTTGGCCCCCACCCCACCGGAACGCAGACTCTACTTCGCGGCACGCCACCTGGACACCCTCAGCTATGCCGTACTCGCAGGGCATTGGAAGCTCCTGCGCCGGGTGAACGTCGACGGCAGCCACTTCCGCGAGCGCCTCTTCGATCTGGAGAGGGACCCCACGGAGAGTACGGATCTCTCCGCGGCCCATCCCGATCGGGTGAAGGAACTCTCCACCGCCCTGGATTCCTGGATCGCTTCGGGGCCACCGCCGACGACCGTGGCTCCTTCGGACACCCCTCCCCCCGGCTGGCGGGCCCCGCGGGACTGGGCCGAGGACGCTCCACGCTGAGCTGGAAACGGGAGGACCTGCCCCCTCGTGCCGATCAAATACCTGGGCTCCAAGCGGCGTCTGATTCCCTCGATTCTCGAGGCCGTGGGCAGCCTCTGCCCCGAAGGCACCGTCCTGGATCTCTTCTCCGGCACCGGGCGAGTGGGTCACGCTCTCAAGCGCGCCGGTTACCGGGTTCTCGCCAACGATCACAACGCCTACGCGGCGACGATCGCCCGTTGCTACGTTCAAGCCGATCTCGAGGATTGGGAGGTGGAGGCCTCGCGTTTGCTGGAAGAACTCTCGCGCCTCCCCGGCCAGGCGGGTTGGTTCACCGAAACCTTCTGCATCCGAAGCCGTTTCTTCCATCCCAGGAACGGTGAGCGAATCGACGCGATCCGCGACAGGATCGCGACCCTCGACCTACCGGCCGAGCTGGAAGCGATTCTCCTGGTCTCGTTGATGGAAGCAGCCGATCGGGTGGACTCCACCACCGGGGTGCAAATGGCCTATCTCAAACACTGGGCCCCGCGCGCACTCAAGGATCTGGAATTGCGGATGCCGGAACTCCTTCCGCGGCCACCCGCCGGAAAATGTGAAGCATTCCAGCTGGACGCGCTGGACGCCGCGAAAACCCTCGCCGCCGACCTGGCCTACTTGGACCCACCCTACAACCAGCACAGCTATTTGGGGAACTACCACGTCTGGGAATCCCTGGTCCTCTGGGACCGCCCCGAGGTCTACGGGGTGGCCTGTAAGCGCACCGACTGCCGAAGCCGCCGCAGCGCCTTCAACTCCAAACGCCGTTTCGCCTCCTCGTGGAAGGAATTGCTCGATCTCCTCCGTTGCCCCGCGGCCGTGGTTTCCTTCAACGACGAAGGTCTCCTGAGCACCGAGGAGATGTGGGCCGCTCTACGGAACTTGGGAAGGGTCAGCTTGCGCGAATTCGATTCCAAGCGCTACGTGGGCGCCCAGATCGGCATTCACGACCTCCAGGGTCGGAAGGTCGGCAAGGTCGGCCGCCTTCACAATCGCGAGCATTTGTTCCTGGTGGAGAGAGCGGCGTGCTGACACCCTCTCGAGGCCCCCTCGCTCAAGTCCCGCTCCCTTCCGGTCGATTGCAGGATCATGCGACCCGCGCGCTCCGGCTTCTCCCTGGTCGAACTCACGATCGTCGTCGTGATCCTGGGTGTCCTCGCCATGCTGGCGGTACCCCGTTACAACACCGCCGTGGAAAGGAGTGTGGCCGCCGAGGCATTCTCCTATCTCGCCCAGGTGCAGCAGGCCCAAGCCGGCGTCAACGCTCGGAATGGAGCCTATGCCAAGAAACTCTCTGGGCTGAGCATCGATCTGCCCTCCCCTCGGCACTTCCGCGTCGGCGTCTTCACGAGTTCCAACTGGGAGAAGTCCTGGCGCCTACGGTTGACGCGCATGGCCCCTTCCCACGGGTTCGGTAGCTACAGCGTCATTTGGGGCCAAAACGGTTTCGATGCCGCTCGTTCGACGATTCCCGCTCGACTCGTTCCCGCGGGGAATGGGATCGGCGGCGGCGCGGGAAGCTCCACCAAGAGCGGTGACGGTTCCGAGTCGTCTGGAGGTGATGGGGACCGCGACCATCACGACGACCACGATTCGGAGGATTGAACGCTGCCACGCAGGGTTATGCTCCCCCCAGGTAGCGCAGGGAATCCGCCGCGTTGCCTGGATTGGAGATGAACCCGATCGTCGCCATCGTGGGTTACGGCCGCTTCGGCGGCGCGGTGGGCGAACGACTGCTCGAGGACGGCCGTTGCGTCCGCGCCTGGGATCCGGAATCGCCTCCGCCCCCCGAAATCGCCGCGCCCACTCCCGCTCGGGCGCTCGCGGATTCCTCGATCGTCCTCCTCACGGTGCCGGTCCCGCGCACCGAAGCCGCGCTTCGGGAACTGCGACCGCACCTGCGCCCCGACCAGCTCTTGATCGAGGCGGGCTCGGTCAAGACCGGCCCGACCGCGATCCTCGAGAAACTCCTCGGTAGGGAGATCCCGTGGGCCGCCACCCATCCGCTCTTCGGACCGGTGAGCCTCGCCCTGGACGAGCGACCCCTACGCTGCATCCTTTGTCCGAACGCCCTCCACCCCGAGGCCGTCGCCGCGGCCGGCGCTTTCTGGCGCGGGATCGGCTGCGAAACCCTGGAGATGGATCCCGAATCCCACGACGAGCGAATGGCCCGCACCCATGCAGTGGCTTTCTTTCTCGCCAAGGGCGTCCTCGACTGTGGTTTCCTGCCCGCCAGCGAGTGGGTGCCGCCCTCGGTACACGGTCTGGAGCGAACCGTCCGCAGTACCATCGCGGACGCCGGGCAACTCCTCGCCACGCTCAACCGCGACAACCCTTACGCCCCGCGGGCCCGTGCCTGCCTCCTCGAGGCCCTGGGCCGCCTCGATGCCGCCCTCCGCGCTCCCATTCCCGCGGACGAGGAGCCGCACCACGAGTCCCCGGAGTTGCGCATCGAGGATCCCGGCTGGACTCCTCCCCAGCTTCAGGAGTTGCGGGAACGGATCGACGGCATCGACCGCGAGATCCTCCGTCTGATGGCAAGTCGCACCGCACTCGCGGTCCGCGCCGGCCGCACCAAGGCCGCCGCGGGACGCGGGGTCCGCGATCTCGAGCGGGAGGACCTTCTCCTCACGGAACGAAAGCGGGAAGCCGCCCGCCTCGGCATCGATTCCGAAGCCGCCGCCGAGGTCTTCCGCGCCCTGATGGACCTCTCCCGCCGCCACCAGGCCCGCGCTCGTCGTCCTTCTCCCATGGAATGAACCCCACCGACGCCAGCGGAAAACATGTCTCCTCTTCTGAAAACGGTTCTGCTCCTCACCGTCTCCAACGTCTTCATGACTTTCGCCTGGTATGCGCATCTCAAGGAACTGCGTGACGAACCGTGGCTCGTGGCGGTATTCGTCAGTTGGGGGATCGCGCTGTTCGAATATGCTTTCCAAGTCCCGGCGAACCGGATCGGTCATAGCGAGATGAGCATCGCTCAACTCAAGATCCTCCAGGAGATCGTCACCTTGAGCGTCTTCGTTCCCATCGCGTTCCTCTATCTCCGCGAACCGCTCAAACTCGATTACCTATGGGCTTCCTTCTGCTTGCTTGGCGCCGCTTATTTCCTCTTCCGCGGCGGATTCAGTCTCCCGTGACCCCGACGATCGATCCCGCGGGAGGGGTCCACATCGAGACCAGAGCGGGGGCCAGTTCGTGAAAACGATGGCTGTCCCGGGAGAGTTCCCAGCAAGCCGGCGTTTCGGGGGGGAGGGCCGCGAGAGCGGGACCGAGGGTCGTGAAATCCACGTCGCCCTCTCCGGGAGGGCAGTGGCGATGGAGCCCGCGCGGCATGTCGTCCAGATGGACGTTCAGGATCCGCTCTCGGTGTGCGCGCAGTGCGGCGGCGGGCTCTGCTTCCCCGGTGACCAGCAAGTGGCCGACGTCCAGGGTGAGGCCCACCAGACCGGGGTGGGCGGCGTCGAAAGCCCGCCAGTCCTCCAGAGTCTCGATCAAGTGGTCGGGTTCGGGCTCCAGGGCCAGCTTCACCCCCCGACGGTCGGCGAGGACTGCGAGCTGCTCCACGCCGTCCGCGAAGCGCTCCTGGGCCTCGGTGAAACTGCTCCCTTCCGGCAGCACCCCGGACCAGAAGGAAAGGATCGGCGCCCCGAGGAGTTCGCACCACTCCACCAGGTGGCGCAGGTACTTGAGCCGCAGTTGCCGACTCTCGTCGGCCTCGAGCAGGTTGGGGCGGTGTTTCCGCCGCGGATCCAGGACGAAGCGCGCCCCGCTCTCCACGACCACCGCGAGTCCCAACTCTCGACACCTGGCTCCGACTCGGCGCAACTCCCCGGCCTCCACGTAACGCGGGTCCAGGTGCGGGACGTCGGGAGTGATCGCGACTGCGGTATACCCGAGTTCAGCCAACCAAGGCAAAGCATCCTCCAAACGATGATGGAGGAAACCGTTCGAGTTGTATCCGTATTGGACCATGCCTGGAACGGTTACTTGCGCGTATAACCGAGTTCCTTTTCGTATTGCCGTCGTTTCCGCGCGATCGCCCGCCCCTCGGGTGAAGTCGCAGGAAATCGATTCACGAGCTCATCGAGCAGGCCCAGGGATTCCTCGAGCTTCCGGCGTGCCTCCTCTTGATAAGCATGGAGGTTCAGCCCCCCCTTCCTTTCCTGCTCCTCCATCGCCTTGGCCAACTCCTCTATCGCGCCGTCGCCCAGGAGGACGGCCTGGTTCCATTCCTGGTCGGATCGGAGCTGCGCGGGAACGGAAGTTACGGCGGAAGAAGGGGGTCTCGCCGGCGCGGGCCTCACCACCGTCGGTGGGGGCTTGGGAGCGGCGGGCATCGCAGGAGCAGGGGTACCGGGCGGGGGAGCCTCGCTCTCGGAGTCGTCCGCGCCGATGCGCAGCGTGACCAGCAGCCAGAAGAGGAGGACCACCAGGACCGCGACGGTGCCGGGGACCAGGCCGGGATCGTGGTAGGGCTTCTTCGCCATGTTCGTCTAGGAAGGTACCAACAAGGCCGCGAAACCGCCCGACCGCGTTTCGTCGGGTTCGCTGGGGCGGACATCGGCGAGATGGAGCCCACTCTCCCGGGCGAACTCCTCCACCGCATCCAGATTCTCCTCCGGCTCCAGGGAGCAGGTGCTCCACAGCACCCGCGTCCGGGGGCCGAGGAGGCCGCGGGCCACCTTCGCGATCCGTCGCTGCAGGACTCGGATCTCCGCCAAGGAAGTTTCCGAGAAACGCCAGCGGGCCTCGGGTCGTTTGCCGAGTACGCCGGTGTTCGTACAAGGGAGGTCGAGGATCAACAAATCCCATTCTCCCTCCGGTACGTCGTCGCCGCCGGACCCGATCACCCGACTCCGCACTCCGTGGCCGAGCCGCGCACTCTCCGGGGAAAGCCGTGCCAGACGGACGTGGTCCACATCGCAAGCCCAGACCTCGGCCTCACCACCCGAGAGTTCCCAACTCGCGAGGGATTTCCCTCCGGGGGCCGCGCACAGATCCAGGATCCGTTCGCCGGGGGCCGCCCCGCCGAGCAACACCGCTTCCTGGGAGGCCAGGTCCTGGACGCTCCACCAGCCCTCGGCGAAGCCCGGCAAGCGACTCAGTTCGCGCCCGCCACCGCCTTCCAGCAGCAGGGACTGGGGATGAGGACCGTCATGCACTCCCATCCCGGTCTCCGCGATCGCTTCCCGAACCTGCGCGCGGGAAGCTCGCAGCGGATTGACCCGCAGGCAGAGCGGCGGGGTCCGATTGAAGAGCCGCGCCCGGGCGATCGTCCGTTCTTCTCCGACCGCGTTCCACCACCGGGACAACAGTCCATCGGGATAGCTCTCCACCACGCCCAGATGGGCGATCGGGTCGCTCTGCGGATCGGGGAACAAGGGCCGGCGGAAGTGGTATTCGCGTTCCGCGGTCCGCAAACGGTCGCGCGCGCCCGGACCGGACTTCCCGAGGTGCGGGGGAAGATCTTCCTCCACGACGTCCCGTTCCAGGGCGCGCAAGACCGCGTTCACGAAGGCGGTGGCCTTCTTCAGCCGCGGGCGCGCGGCCCGCAAGGTCGAATCGTAAGCCGCGTAGGCGGGCACGTGGTCCAGGAAGAAGCGTTGGAAGACCGCGATCCGCAGCGCCCAGAGAACCCGCGGCTCCACCTGTCGGCGCTTGCAGTAAGGTTTGAACAGGGCGTCGAGAGTGCGGCGACGACGCAGCACTCCGCTGAGGATCTGGCGCGCCAGGGCCCGCTCCCGTCCCTGCAGACCTCCCCGGTCCGCGGCCCGGGCGAAACGTCGAGAGGGGAAGTCCTCTCGCTCGAGCAAGAGTTCGTAGACCAGCCGACGCGGGTCGGCGAAGGAACGCTTCGAGGAGCGGTGCGGCTTGGTACTCATACGAACCGGTCTCCCACCGCGAGGGGACGCCCGCGCAGGAACTCCTCGACCGGCATGGGGCGTCGCCCCGCGCGTTGGAGTTCTTCGATTCGATAAACGCCCGATCCGCAGGACACCAACAATTCCTTCCCGGTTTCCAAAATGGTGCCCGCCGCCGTCCCGCCGCCGTCCCCTTGCACGACTGGATCCCGTTCGCTCGGCAGGAGGCGTAGCTCGAGATCACCCGAATGGGTGTAGGCCCAGGGCCAACCAGCCAGCGCCCGAACGCGGCGGTCGATTTCGCGGGCGGACCGCGCCCAATCGATCCGCCCCTCTTCCCGGCGCAGGCGCCGACATACGGTCACATCCTTCGGATCCTGTTCGACACCCCGGGGCAACGGCCCTTCCCCCAACTCGTCGAGAAAGGTGCCCAGGAGTTCTCCCCCGAGTCCGGCCAGCGCCCGCCCGAGTTCCGGAGCGGCGGCCCGGGGAGGCACCGCCATTTCGCGGGCGGCGAGGACCGGGCCGGCGTCCAGCTCGGGAACCATGCGCTGCAAGCTGACCCCGGTCCGCGGGTCCCCCGCCAAGAGCACCGCTTGCACCGGACTCGCCCCGCGCCAGCGGGGCAGCAGGGAAGCGTGAAGGTTCACACAACCCAGACGGGGAATCGCGAGGAAGTCCTGGGACAGAATCTGTCCGTAGCTGACGACCACCGCGAGATCGGGTTCCCAGGCGGCGAATGCGGCCAGGAAGTCGGGAGCACTGGCCCGAACCGGCTGGAGCACTTCCACCCCCGCGGCGGTGGCCTCGGCCGCAAGGGGATTCTCGGTCATCCTTCTCCCGCGGCCGCGGCGCCGAGGGGGCGTGGTCACGAGCCCCGTCAAGCCCCGCGCCATGACGACTCGGAAACAGTCCCCGGCGAAGGGCGGTGAACCGACGAAGACGAGGCGCATCGGGTGGCCGCGCGAGCACGGCGGCCTACCTGGCCTAGACGTGCGGATCGACCAGTTGCTTCAGGGTATCGAAGGGCATGCCGCCGGTATGTCGCGCGACTTCCTTCCCATCCTTGAAGACGATGAACGTGGGGATCGCCATGACTCCGTATTGGCTGGGAGTTCCGGGGCTTTCCTCGGTGTTGACCTTGACCACCTTCAGTTTGTCACCGAGATCCTCGGCGAGTTTGTCCACGGCGGGAGCCATCGCGCGGCAGGGCCCACACCAAGGGGCCCAGAAATCGACCAACACGGTCTTCGGGGATTCCAGCACTTCCGCTTGGAAGGTGGCGTCAACGACATCTTGAGCATTCGACATGACGGTTCCGGTGAGTTCCGGGAAAAGGAATGTAGGCTCCCGACGGGGTCGCTTCCAGGGATCACCCCGGAATCCGCTCCTTTTCCGCTGAGTCGGATTCCGGCTGTTCGGCGCCCTGGAACAGCTCTTCCACTTCCGGCTCGGGATCGAGGGGGTGGTGATCGAAGCTCTGGTCGAGCTGGTCGAAGTGGACCTCCGCCGCCTCGGAGACCCGGCGGATGCGAATGTCCTCTCCGCCTCCCACCTGCTCGAGATCGATGGCCTGTTGGCGGGCGAGTTCCAGGAGCGCCACGAGGTAGTAGGCCGCATCGCCCCGCGTCACTCCGGGACGGCGAAAGACCTCACGAAGGGAGAGTTCCCCACTCGGTGCGAGCCCCTTCCAGACCTCTTCCACGTACCAGGCCAGCGGCTTGCCGGGGTGGCGGACCCTGTGGGGGCGCAGGAAACCGGTCTCCCGTTCGAGCCTCCGGAAGACCTGGAGCAGATCCCAAATGGAGATCTCCCCCAGTTCCCACTCGACTTCGTCTTCCTCGGTCTCCTCGCTCTCGGCCGGACCCAGCCAGTGCCCCCCCGCGGGGAGCAGACGAGAACGGGCCGCCCAGCGCTCGCCGAGGACTTCGGCTACTTGTCGAAGCTCCTTGTACACCAGGAGTTGCTCCACCAGTTCCGCGCCGGGGAGGAACGGGTCCTCCTCCTCTTCCAACTCCTCCTGGGGGAGCAGGGAGCGGCTCTTGATGGCCAGCAGGGTGGCGGCGAGCACCAGGTAATCCGCGGCCTCGTCCACGTCCACGCATTCCAGGGCCCGGACATGGGCGCAGAAGGTCTCACAGACCTGGGCCAAGGCGACCTCGTGGATCTCCAGCTCCTTGTCGCGCACGAGCTGCAGGAGCAGATCCAAGGGGCCGTGGAAGACGCGCTCCAGGTGGATCCGCAGGACCGGAGCATCCCGAGAAGCACTTTCCTTCTTTTCCCTCGTAGGCGCGATCTTCGCCGGAGGGATGAGGTCGGGATGGGAGGGCTCGATCATGGTTGCCGCGGGAAGGACATCCTAAACGAAATCACAGCCCCACGAGGCCCAGGAGGAACGCGGTTCCCTGCTGGATCCCTCCGACGAGGTAGCTCTGGAAGGATGGGATGAAGTAGATCACTCCCAAGAGCAGGAAGATCCCGATCCGCTCCAGACCCACGTAGGCGGCCAGGGCCTCCCGATTCCCGGAACGATGGAGGACGTACATCACCACCCGCGAGCCATCCAGAGGGGGAATGGGGATCAGGTTGAAGAGGATCAACAGGACGTTGAACTGGATACCGGTGAACAACACCGAGGATCCCACCGAGCGAGCCTCGAAGAGGCCGCTGTGCAGGAAAATGGACAGAAGGGCGGCCATCCCGAACGCCAGGACCAGATTGCTCGCGGGGCCGGCGATCCCGACCAGGGCCCAGTCGCGGGGGGGATTCCGCAGCCGCCGGATGTTCACCGGAACCGGCTTGGCGCCCCCGAAGAGGAAGGGGGCGTGGCTCAGGAGCAACAGCCCCGGCAGCAGGATCGTCATGAACAAGTCGATGTGCGGCAAGGGGTTGAGCGTGACCCTCCCGAGCGAGCGGGCGGTCGGGTCGCCGAGTCGGTCGGCCACCCAGGCGTGGGCGGCCTCATGAGTGGTGATACTCAGGATGACCACCACGATGGTCCCGATGAGGGTGAACTGCTCCATGTCGAGGGCTTCGCGCGAGCGGCAGCCGCTGCCTACAATAGGACGCCGCCGCCGGGCTTACATGCGGCGTTTACCAGGCAGCATGGTCGTCCAAGGGAAATCCGTACGCGCCCGCGGCCTCGAGGTCCTGCGCCTGGAGGCGGAGGCCATCCAGACCCTCGCCGGGCGGCTGGGTCCCGAATTCGAGCAGGCGGTGGCCTGGGTGCTGGAATGCCGGGGCCGCGTCGTCGTCACCGGCATGGGCAAGGCGGGGTTGATCGGGCGCAAGATCAGTGCCACTCTGGCCAGTACCGGCACCCCGAGTCTGTCCCTCCATCCCGCCGATGCCCTCCACGGCGATCTCGGGCGGGTGCGCGGGGAGGACCTGATCCTCGCCCTCTCCAAGAGCGGGAACACCGTCGAGGTCCTGCGCCTGCTCCCGTCCCTGAAGGCCCTCGGCTCGCGGGTGATCGCTTTCACCGAATCCGTGGAGTCCCCGCTGGGGATCCACGCCGACTTGACCGTGGCCCTCGGCCCCCTTTCCGAGGCCTGTCCGCTCGGTCTCGCCCCCACCGTGACCACTACCGCCCTCCTGGCCCTCGGCGACGCGCTGGCGATGGCGGTCCTGGAGGGTCGCCACTTCACTCGCGAGGAGTTCGCGGCCTTCCACCCCGCGGGGCAGCTCGGCCGCAGCCTGATGAAAGTCGCCGAGATCATGCGCCGCGGGCGCGAGGTGCCCCTCCTGCGCTGCGGCTCCACGGTTCGTGATGCCTTGTCCGTGATGACCGGTACCCCCGGGCGGCCCGGCGCGGCCCTGATCGTCGACGAGGAGGATCGCTTGCTGGGAATCTTCACCGACGGCGATTTGCGGCGGATGGCCCAAAACGAAGGCGGCTTCCCCCTCGACGACTCCATCGACCAACACATGGCCGTCCACCCTCGTTCGGTGCGCGGCGATCAGCTCGTCAGCGAAGCCCTGCGGATCATCCGGGACGCCCACGTGGACCAGCTCCCGGTGGTCGAGGGCCCCAACTCGCTCGTGATCGGTCTGGTCGACGTCCAAGACCTGCTGGAGGTACGACTCTGAACTTCCCCCCCGACCTCCTGCAGCGCTGCGCCGCGGTGCGACTCCTGCTCACCGACGTGGACGGCTGCTGGACCGACGGCAGCGTCCTGGTCCACGCGGACGGGAGCGCATCCACGACCTTCCACGTCCACGACGGTTATGGACTGGTACTCGTACAGCGGGCGGGGGTCGAGGTGGTCGTGATCAGCGGCCGGGACAATCCCGCGGCGCGAACCCGCGCCGAGCACCTCGGGATCCGCGAGCTGCGCATGGGATCCTTCGAGAAGGGCGCCCTCGCGGACGAGATCCTCGCCGCCCGCGCGCTGGAGCCCTCCCAGATCGCGGCCTTCGGCGACGATCTCCCGGACCTGGAACTCTACTCGCGGGTCGGCGTTCGGCTCGCCCCGGCCAATGCGGTCGCCGAGTTGCGCGCCGCGGCCGACTACGTGACCCAGGCTCCAGGCGGCCACGGTGCGCTGCGGGAGGTCTGTGAACTCCTGATGGCCGCCCGTGCGGCGACCCAGCGGCCGTGATCGGTTTCCTGCGCCGCCTCGGCGGTCTCGGGCTCCTCCTGATCCTGATCCTGCTCGCCGCCGACGCCTGGCGCCGTCTCCGGCCCCATGCGATCGGGGTGGAAATCGACGCCCCCGGTTTTCGCCAGGACCTCCCCGGGCTCGGCAGCATCGAGACCTCCTTCACCGGGTCGGTCCTCCTGCGCACCGAGCGCCGCAAGACTCTCCCCGACGGGAGCGTACGGCGCATCCTGGAGATGGACATCGCCGGGCACGACCCTCGCCCCGAGAGGAGAGCCGCGCCGGGGGAGCCCCAGCGGATGCTGCTCCAGGATGCGCGCATCACCAGCTACGCGGAGGACGGGCAGACCCCCCTCTTCACCGTCGTCGCCCCGCAAGCGCATCTGCCCCTGGCCGCGGGAGAGGGCGGTGTGCAGCTCGATCGCGACCACGCCTGGTTGCTGGACACTCCGCGCCTCAGCCTGCCCGCCGGCGGACCCGCCGCCGGGAGCCGCCTGGAGGTCGCCCACGCGGCCCTGAACCCCCGCAGCCGCATGCTGACCGGGCAAGGCCCTTTCACCTTGCATTCCGGCCCCCTCATGGTCCAGGGCCGAGGAATCGTCCACGACCCGCTCACCCGGGAGTTCCACTTCGGCACCGAGGGCGGAGGCCTGCGTTGGGAACTCCAGATTCCCGGTGGAGAGACCCTCCTGGGGCGAAGCGATCTCCCCGGGGTCTTGCGGAGCGATGCCAACGGGGGAGGCCATCTGGATCTCCCCGCGCGCCGAGCTTGCGAGTTGGAACTGCCGCCGGGCAGCGGTTTGCCGGGGCATTTCCAGTGTGCCGGTTTCCACGCCGATTTCGCGGGTGCGGCGAAGACCAGTTTGGAGGGGGTCCGAGCGCAGGCTCCGGTGGAGTGGCACGGATTCCTCCCGGACGGCACCGAAGCGGCCCTCTGGGGCGGCGCCGCGCGGCTCCTCTTCGACGCGACGGGCGGTTTCGAGGGGATCGCCCTGCAAGGGCCCTTGCGCATCCTTTCCGGCGGGGAGGACCCGGCCTGGGCGGTCGTCCATGGGGGGGCATGGGTCGGGAACGGACCGGGCCAGCCGCTGGATCTCTACGGAGGGATCGAAGGCATGCGAGCCGGTCAGGTCTTCCACGCCCGACTGGCTTCCCACGACCTGACCGGATGGCGGCTCCACGGCGATCTGGCCGCGGACGGCGGCCGACTCGTCGCCGAGGATGCCGACTTCATCGAATCGCGACGTCTGCTCGACCTGCGCGGCGGGGCGCTGGTGGCCTTGGACGGCCGCAGCGGTATCGCCGCGCCCCACATCTTCCACGATCCCCTGGTCGGACTCACCGCATTCGACGGCGCCACCCTGCGCACCACCCTCGACGGTCTCCCTGGCCGGGTCTCGGGCCACGACATGAGCTTGCGAGGCGACCCCTCGCGGCCCGAGAGCCTGGTCCTGGTCGCGGAACGGGAGGTCTCCCTGGAACGTGCCGGGGTACTACTCCAGGGTGATTGGGTCCGCATCCTGGGCAATCAACGCGTGGAGCTGGTGGGCGTTCCAGCCCGAGGGTTCTTCCCCACCGACCAAGGAGATGCGGAACTCGACGCCGCGCGCCTGGTCTGGGACGGCACCACCCTGCTGCCGATCGGAGCGCCCGCGCTACGCTTCCCAGGGGCGCTCTTCGGGCTCGCGGGCGGGGAAGTCCGGGCCGGGGCCCAGATCATGCACTTCCGCCCTGCCGAGCGGAGCTGGCTGCTGCGCGGGACGGTGCATTTCGAAGGGGCCTTGCAGTGCGAGGCCGGAGAGATTCGCGGCTCCCCCGAGGACATCGTGCTGGAACGCGCCGGCACCGGAGTGGTCTCGGTCTCCGGACGCTTCGAGGAACGGAGCGACCACCTGTCCCGCTTCCTGGTCTCCGCGGAGAGGATGCGCCTCGACGCCGACCGCCGTCTGTATCTCACGGGTCGTGCCCACCTCGCGCTGGAAGCCACCGACGGTCGCCGTCTGGTCTTCGACGGGGCCTCCGCGGAGTTGAGCGAAGCGAGCGGAAGCTTCTCCGGGAAGGCTCGCGCCCATTCCGAGGGACCCGACGGTCCCCTGGACGGCAGCGCACGTCGGATCGTCTGGCGAATCGGTCCCCAGGGCATCACCGAGGTCCGTTTCGAGGAGGGGAATCCCCATCTCCAGGGTTCCGGAATCGAGGCCGACGGACGGAGACTGATCTTCCTGCCCCTGGAGAGGGTCCTGACCGCGATCGGTAGTGTGGATCGACCTGCTCGGATCAGCCGGGAGGGCGACCTGGGCGGGCGCGCGAGTGGAGAATGGCTCCGCCTCGACCTGGTCCAGCGCCTCCTCTCCGGTGCCCGAGGCCGACTCGAGAAACCGTGATCTCCCCCCTGCTCCTCTACGCCGTGCTCGCGGCCCAAGACCAGGTCGTGCCCCCGTCTTCGACCCGGGAGGTCCATTGGCAACAACTCGAGTCGTCGGTCGAGGGGGAGAGCGTGGTCTATCGGGTACTCGGGTTGGAGGTCACGGAGAAGGGGCGGGCTCTGCGCGCGAACTCCCTGCGCCTGCGCCTGGATCGGTTGCTCTACCTCGCCGCCACCGGGGACGAGCACGCCGCCGCGCAAGCCGCCGCGCGGGGGAAGGCTCCGGCCCCGATTCCGCCGGGGACCTTGACCGGCCAACTCGAGATCCAGTTACTCCACGACCTCGGCCTGCCCGAGGACTCCTCCTTGATCCAGGGCTTGACCCTGGAAGGGGAAGTCCAACTGGAGGGGGAGGGGTTCCGCCTCCGTTGTGCGCGGATCCACCGGGATGCCCAAGGCACCCAGGTCGAGGACCTGGACTTGCGATTGGCGAGCGGCTTGGGTCTGGAGGGTTGGCCCTTGCACATCCAGGCGCAAGGACTCCGTGAGGATCCCGGGGGGGAGATCACGATCTCGAACGCCGCACTCACGACCTGCGACGCCGATCCTCCTCACTACGCGCTCCACCTGAAGCGAGTGCGGGGCTTGCCCGAAGGAGCTGGGATCTGGCGCTGGAAACCTTCCGGGGCCTGGTTGCAGATCGCCGGACACAGCCTGCTGCCATTGCCCGCGACCAGCTTCGGCGGCCAGGGCGGCGAGGGCCAGCTCCTGACCCTCCACGGATTGCGCATGCGTTCGAACAGCCGTCTCGGTCAGGCCTTGGAGCTCGAGTTCCAGGGGGAGAGCCCCTTCGCTCAGGGCCGAGGTCGACTCGACTGGCGCTTGCGACCGACGCTGAGTTCACGCCGGGGTCTGCCCTTGCGCACCGATTTCCAGCTCCGCACCGAGCGTTACCGGGGGAGCTGGCAGCTCTTCGGCCTGCAGGACGAAGCCAGCGACGTGCACCCCTACGCGCGCTCGGTGGCCCGCGATTCCGCCACCCGCTGGCGGCTGCGTCTGGACAATCGCATGGAACTGGGTGGAGCCTGGCGCCTGGATGCGGACCTCGCCTTGACCAGTGATGCCCTGGTGGATGCCGAGTTCTTCGATCGAGACTGGCGGCAGCGCAAGGATCGGATGAGCGAGCTGTACTTGCGCCGCGCGGGGACGCGATCCTTCTTCGACGCGCAGGCCGAGGCGCGCACCGACGACGTCGGTTTCGCCCCTTTCGCCGGGTACGGGAGCGCGGGTAGCGCCGCACCGCGCACGCTCGATACCTTGCCCGCGGTCCGTTACGAGAGCTATCTGCGAACCTTGTTCACGGTTCCCGCCGGCTTTCTCGGCAACGGAGATGGCGGCCTTCCGCTCGACATGACCTGGGGAGCGGAGGCCGAACGGCGCCGCGCACACGACCTGGATCTGGCGGTGCCCGTGGGGGTCGCCCCCTTCTCGCGGAGTCCGGCGGTGGAGCGCGGCCGCCTGCGCTTGTGGGGGGAGTTCTCCACCCCGCTGCGACGCCGTTTCTTCTTCGTTCGCCCCGGTGTCCGTTTGCAGGCCCTGGCCTACGACGAACGCGTGGGCGGCGCTTCCGGCAGCGGCGGCGCTTCGCGTTTCCTGAGCGAAGGCTTCGTCGAACTCGGCACCTTCCTGGTCAAGGACTGGGAACACGGGTGGCA
Source organism: uncultured Planctomycetales bacterium (assembly GCA_964454065.1). Taxonomy (GTDB): domain Bacteria; phylum Planctomycetota; class UBA1135; order UBA1135; family UBA1135; genus CAYVRL01. Next base: position 16,537 of record CAYVRL010000003.1, read on the forward strand.
GCATCGGGTGCTTCCGGAGCTGCGTTTCCGCAAGCGGGGCAGCGGCGGGGACCCGGTCTCCCGGATTCCGGTGCTGGACGCACTGGATTCCCAGAGTTCCGGTGAAGTCGTGGAGTTCTCGCTGCGCCAGTTCTTCATCGCCCCGGGCACGTCCACCCCTTGGGCGGACATCGACTTGCTGGTGCCCTATTACCCCGATCCTTCCCAACCCCTGGTGGATCCGCTCTTCCCTTCCGTGCGCACCGGAAGGACCACTTCCCGCTGGGGGCCGGCGGAGTTCCGGCTGACCTGGACACCCGGTGTCTACGGGCGCACCCTGAAGGGCATCCGCTTCGATACCCGGGCACGGCGGGATCTCGGAAGCGGCCGCCTGGAGGAACTCTTCACCCGACTGACCATCGAACCCAGCCCCCGCCTGCGCTATGGCGCGAGCCTGGACAAGGTCAATGGGGTGTTCTCGACCTTGCAAACCTTCGCGGAGTGGCGGATCAATGACACCTGGGGGCTGCAACTCTTGCAGCCCTTCGATTTCGTCGGCAACGTGGGGGATCGCTCGCGGCTCTCGCTGCTCCGTCACGGCCATGATTTCGTGTTCGAGATCGGGGTGGCTCGGGACCAGTCCACCGGCCAGACCGGGTTCTTCTTCAACCTCACGCCGCGCTTCCTCGTGGACCCCGCTCCCCTCACCGAACGACCTAGAATGGACGGTTGATGCCTCTGGCCCTCCTGCCCTCCACCGGGGAGATCCTGGTCGCGCTGGTGGTCGGCCTGCTGCTCTTCGGCGGCCGCCTGCCCGACGTCGCCAAGGACGTGGGCCGCACCTTCTTCCGGATTCGCCGCGCTTTCCTGGATCTACGACGCGAGACCGGGATCGACGACACCCTCCGCGACTTGCGCCGTGAGATCGAACAGGCGAAACCGGTGGTGAACCTGAACGATCCCTTCCTGGAAGCGGCCGCAAAACGTGCCAAGGAAAAGGGCCTGGAGGGCGTCACCCCCCGCGGCGAGGGAACTCCCGCGGAGCCCGAGGAGGGTGACGAGGGTGACGAGGAAAGCGAGAAGCAGGCCTAGAGCCGCTCGATCATCCCCCCCACCGAGCAGGGGCGGGTGCGGGCGTCGAGCTGGGGCAGGATGATCTCTTCGATCGCGAGTCGGCAGGCGCCCCGCGATCCCGGCATCGCAAAGACCAACGTGCGCTGGATCACGCCGGCCGTGGCCCGGGATTCGATGGTCGCGGTGCCGATCTCGCGGAAGGAGAGGTGACGGAAGAGTTCTCCGAAGCCGGGCATGTGCTTTTCGAAGAGGGGTTCGAGGGCTTCCGGTGTCACGTCGCGCGCGAAGAGCCCGGTGCCGCCGGTGATCAGGATCGCGTGGATCTCCTCGCGCGACGCCCAGGCGAGCACCTGCTCGCGGATCGCCTCCACCTCGTCGCGGACGACGATCCGGTCGCGGAGTTCGTGGCCGGCCTCGCGCAACTTCTCGGCCAGGAAGGCGCCGGAGAGATCGCTCTGCAAGTCCCGGGTATCGGAGACCGCGAGGACCGCGCAACCGAGGGGTCGGAAGCAGCGCTCCTCGTGATCGTGGGCACGGGGAAGGTCGGGATCGGTGGGGGTCATGGTCGATGTTCCGCCAGGGCACGGCGGACGTTGCGGAAGTGGGTCTTGGCGGCCCGGGGAAGCCCCGCGGGGCCGTGGATGGCCAGCAAGCGGCGCAGGGCGGGGGCGGTGGGGGCACCGCTCCCGAGGGGCAGATCCACGGCGAGTTCTTCGGAGAGCGCCTTCAGCCCCTCCAGGAAGCGGTCGCGAGCCAGGATGGAAGCCCCGGCCACCGCCGGGTGGGCTTCGCCGCGGGGGAGTTCGTGGATCACGAGGCCCGGGTCACTGGCTCGTAGGATCTTGCTCACGGGGCAGTTGGATCCGAACCGATCGACCACGACGCGGCTCTTCGGGTGGCGTTCCAGGAGGGGGGACAAGACCTCGGCATGCAGTTGGGCGAGCAGCCGATTCAAATTCCCCCCGGCCGCGGCGTGGCGCCGGTTGTATTCCTCGGGCGGGAGCACACGTTCTTCGTACTCGAAACGGGACCGCAGCCATGTCGCGAGCAGGCGGATGCGTGGGTCGGAGAGGCGCTTGGAGTCCATCACCCCGGCCTCCCGGAGTTCCGCCACTCCTTCCGGCGGCAAGGCGAGGGCGCAAACCGCGAGGGGACCGAAGGTATCGCCCTTGCCGGCTTCGTCCGAACCGAGGCCGTCGGGCGGTAGGGCGGCGGCGCTGGAGGGCCGGTCCCGGGAGGGAGCCGGAGACGGAGGGTCGGCGCCGAGGAAGCGTGCGATCCAGGCCTCGATTCCCGTCCCTTGGAGGACTAGCTTGCCGCTGCGGTAGAGACTGGCCACCACGCCCCCACCGCGGGCCTGGAAGTGGGCGTGGGCCAGCGGTCGGAACTCGTGCCCGGCGCGCTCCAGGGCCTCGCGAAGCGAACGTACGCGAGTCGGCTCGAGGACCAGGACTCGGGTTTGCCGGAAACTCATCGGGGGGAATCCTCGGCCAGGGCCTCCGCGGCGCGGCGATGGGCGGTATGGAGGGCCGCGGCGAAGCGTGCACGATAGCGTTCGAGTTCCCGCGGATCCCGAAGTGCCTGCCGGGGAACGGGAATGGGATCCTCGTAGACGACCACGACCCGGGTGAAGGGCTTGGGGAAGACCATCCGATCCCAGGATCCGCTGCGCCAGACCCGGCGGGCGGCGAAACCCACCGGGACCATGGGACGACCGGTGACGGCGGCCAGATAGACCGCTCCAGGCGCGACTTCGTGGGCGGGCCCCTGTGGTCCGTCCGGGGTCAGGACCAGCCCCGGGGAATCGGCGGCCGCGCGTCGCATTTCGCGCAGGGCCCGGAAACCGCCCCGAGTGCTGGAACCCCGGGCCGTCGAGTAGCCCAGCCCTTCCGCCAGTCGGGTGATCAGCTCACCATCGTGATGACGACTGATCATGACCGTGAAGCGGTAGCGGGAATGGAGCGCCACTCCTGCGGGAATGCTCTCGTGCCAGAGGGCATAGGCGTAGGCCCGCCCCGAATCGATGCTGCGCTCCGCCCCGATCCGGCGGACCCGCCAGCTCCACGCCCAGGCACGGAAGATCGGGGGGCCCAAGGCGCTTGCCGCCCAGAGACTGAAGGCGCGCATGGCGCGCTTCCGGAGGGGACGATGAGCAGGTTCAATCAAAGCCAGCACGCGTAACCAATCCT
>CAYVRL010000004.1:0-17699 GCA_964454065.1 uncultured Planctomycetales bacterium
GGAGACCCTGGCCGCCCTGGCCAAGTGCATCGATCGTCACGATCCAGCCCGGGGGGCCCGATTCTCGACCTGGCTGCTCGCCATCGCCAAGCACACCCTGGGAGACGAGTTGGATCGACGCATGGCTCAGAAACGGGGGAGCGGCAAGCGTCCCAGCAGCCTGGACGAGAGCTGGAGTGGAGCGGCCCGGGTGCCCGCCCCGGATCAGGAATACGAGGCCGCGGTCTTCCGTTCCAAGGTCGCGCGGGCGGTCCGCGACGTGGAGCGACAGGCCGATTTCCTGGATTTCCAGATCTTCCGCATGCGGGTGCAGGAGGGGCGTAGTGGCAAGGAGGTCGCGGAAGCGGTGGGTTTGAGCGAACCATCCGTCAGTCGGCGGCTCCAAAACGTCCGCACGGCTTTGCGTGCTCACCTACGGGAAGTGATGGAAACCTTCAGTTTCACGCCCGAGGAAGTGGAGGAAGCGGCTCGGAATGGCTTGGATGCGAATCCCAAGAAGGTTCCCGACCCGCAGTTCGACGAGGCCCTCGCCGAGATCCTCCATCGGCAGGAACAGTACCGACGCCGGACCGAGGATTCCTCGGCGGGCAAGGACAGCACATGAGCATCCACTTCGTCGCCCCCTTCGGTTTCCTGACCCTGGTCGCCGGGGTCATGCTCTCGATCTTCCTGCTCATCAAGTTGCTTCCTTTCGTCTTTCGACTAGTCGGTCGTTCGTTCCATATGGTGGTGGCGATGTTCGGGGAGCTGGTGCACATGATCGGCAGCCTCGTCACCGCCGCGGTCCTGGTGCCTTTGCTTCCCTTGAACGCTCTGACCGGGAACTCGTCCCGCTGCAAACACTATGGCCGTGCTCTCGGGGCGGAGCTGAAGGGCGCTTTCCTGGCTCTCTATCGCTTGTCGATCCGTCATCCGCTCGCCTTCTTCGGTCTCGGCTCCGTGGTGGATCGCGCTGTGAACGAGGTCCCCGAAATCGTTCGTCAGGCACCTGGTCCCGATGTCCGTCGTGGCGAGGAGGGCATGTTCGCGGGCTATCGGATTCTGGGCAGCCTGCCCGGTGGCGGTTCGGGCGCGTCCCTTTGGATCGCCGAGCCCGGGTCCGCGAAACGGGTCGAACTCGCCCGTTCCGGATTCCCGGAAGTGGGTCGGGTGGTCATCAAGGCGTTCAGCCTCGCCGAAGGTCCGATCCTGCCCCAGATCGTGCGCGAGAGTCGGGCCCTCGAAGCAGCCAAGCGTCTCCACTTGGTCCTGGAGCACGGTCTGGACGAACAGCGCTTCTGGTACATCATGCCCTATGTTCCCGGCGAGAATTTGAGCGTGGTGATCCACCGCATGCACGCCGCCGCGGGCGGGAACGGACTCCCGGTGCCGCAGCTCCGGCGAGGAATCTCCTACGTCAGTGATCTCCTATTGGCCCTGGAGCGCTATCACCAGGGCGGTCTCTGGCACAAGGACGTCAAGCCCGACAACATCGTGATCTGCGGGGATCGGGCCTATCTGGTGGACTTGGGCTTGGTCACGCCGCTCCATTCGGCGATGACGTTGACCACCCACGGGACCGAGTACTACCGGGACCCGGAACTGGTCCGAATGGCGATGAAGGGGGCCAAGGTCAACGAAGTGGATGGGGTCCGCTTCGACCTGTACGGCGTCGGCGCGGTTCTCTACTCGCTGGTCGAGGGCTCCTTCCCCGCCCACGGCAGCTTGTCCCGGATCTCCAAGCATTGTCCGGAAGCGCTGCGCTGGATCGTGAACCGGGCGATGGCCGAGATGCATGGCCGCTATCGGGACGCCCGCGAGATGCTGCTGGATCTACACGTCGTCCTCGCCGCGGAAGATCCTTTTGCCGTCAAACCCGCTTCCCTTCCTTCCCTGGGCGGCCCCGTTCCGGAGTATGGGGAGGTTCCCCCCGCATCGGTTCCGCCTCCCGTTCCTCCGGCGCCCTCGGGCCGCCGATCGCATGGAGGGGATCGATGGGCCGAGGGACCCTCGCCGACCGCGCCTCGGGTGCTTCGCCGCGAACGTCGGGCCGAACGTCGACGCGCCCGTCGCTCCCAGAGGAACGTGATCGCGGCCGTGGCCGCCTTCTTGATCGCGATCCCGGTATCGCTGGCCTTGGCGCTCTTGATTCCCCCTCATTCCGCCAGCAGAACCTCCCTGCTGCGGGCGGTCCCCGCGCTTCCGATGCAAACCGTCGGTTCGCAGAGGATTCCGCTCACGGTTTCCGCGGTGAGCTTGACCGTTTCCCGTACCGCATCCTCGGCGGCCGACGTCGCCTTCCCTCGGCTCCTGATCGTGGATGATTATTCCGGGGCCGGGAACGCGGGCTCGGAAGAGCGTAGCGCCGCGCTGCGGGAGCGCTTGGATCGAGCCGGATATCGACTGGTCGGAGATGGTTGCGAAGCGACTTCCGGGGAGGAGCTGGAGTTCTTGGCCCAGGCGAGGAATGCGATCGGCCTGGAGGAGCCGATGGATGCTCTGCAGGAGCTGGGCAGGGCCTTGGATCTTCCCGACGACTTCGCCGGAGTCCTCTGGCTCCGTCGTTCGGATCGGCCGACCTCGGCTCCGCTCTGTTATTTGCTCGCCTTTGGGAAGGAGCAGGAGCAGCGCCTGCGTGACCTGCTGCGTTCCTGAACTTCCGCAAAGGAGCAGGGCGGCCCTAAGCTGAATCGGTGCTGCTCCTGCTCTCGTTGCTTGGCTCGCTTCCCGTGGCTCCTCGGATCCAGGAGATCGAGGCTCCCCAACTCCCCGTCGTGCAGCTTCGGCGGGAGAACCTGGTGGTGCGGGAATCCTGTCGAATCGTGATTCCTTCGGATCGTGTGTTCGAGGACCAGGACGACGACGGGGTGATCCAGGTCCTGGGTTCCGGCCTGACCGTGGAGTTCGCTCCCGGGAGCGTACTCCGCGGCCAGTACTCCGGGACTCCCCCCGACCGATTCCATGGCATCGGGATCTTGGTGGACGGGGGCAGCGAAGTCACCCTCCGGGGACTTCGGGTGAGCGGCTATCGCACCGCGATCCTCGCCCGTCACACCGAGGCCCTCACGGTGGAGGATACGGATCTTTCGGGGAATTTCCGCCAGCGTCTACGCTCCACTCCCTTGGCCGAGGATGGTGGCGACTGGCTCTGGCCGCAGCGGAACGAAGGAGGAGAATGGTTGCAATCCTATGGAGCGGCCCTGTGGGTGGAGCAGAGCGCCTCCCCTGTCCTACGTCGGATCCGGGTCCGGCGGGGGCAGAACGGAATCGTCCTGGACCGGGTGAGCCATGCCCGGGTCTACGACAACGATTGCTCCTTCCTCTCGGGGTGGGGCCTGGCGATGTGGCGTTCTTCGGACAACTTGATCAGCCGCAACGCCTTCGATTTCTGCGTCCGAGGCTACAGTGAAGGTGTCTACAATCGGGGCCAGGACTCGGCCGGGATCCTGGTCTTCGAGCAGTGTTGTCGCAATGTTTTCGTGGAGAACTCCGTGACTCACGGGGGGGATGGTTTCTTCGCCTTCGCCGGTCGTGAGGCCATCGGGGAAATCGGGGAACATCCTTTGGCCTGGTACCGCCGTCGCGGCAACAACGACAACTTGCTCCTCCGCAACGATTTCTCCGATGCCGCTGCGCACGGGGTGGAACTGACCTTCTCCTTCGGCAACCGGATCCTCGACAATCGATTGGCGGGCAATGCGATCTGTGGAGTATGGGGGGGATTCTCCCAGGACACTCTGATCGCCGGCAACCGGATCCTCGACAATGGGGAGCGGGGTTATGGCCTGGAGCGCGGCGGAGTGAACATCGATCACAGCCGCAACAACCGGATTCTGGGCAATCGATTCTCCGGGAATCGTTGTGGCGTACATCTCTGGGGCGGCTCCACCGATTTCGCGAAGCGCCCCTGGGGACGGAGCAACTCGCTGGTGGCAGAGGGCAACCTCGTGGCGGGGAACTCCTTCGAGGGGGACGCCTTGGCCTTGCAACTGCGCGGTGACTGCGAGTGCGTGTTCGCGGGCAATTCCCTGACGGGAGTGGAGAAGGAGATGGAGGTGGAAAAGGATTCCGTGCTGTTGGACGGGCCGGTTCCCGACGATGCGGAGCTCGCGGAGGCCAGCGCCTGGAAGGGGCCGATCCTCGGCACCACCCACCCCGTCGCGGCTCGGGACTCCCTCCGGGGCCGCGCCGCGATCGTGATCGACGAATGGGGACCCTGGGACCATGAAGAACCGCTCCTCCTCGACGAAGGCAGGACGGGGACGCGGGTCGCGTGGCGGATTTACCCCGCGGATGCGCCCGTGGCCCTGGAGCGACCGGGTGATGCGGATCCCGACCTCGAGTCCCTCTTCGAGGACGGAGAGGGGTTCCGCCGCTTGCTGGTACGGTCCCGCTCCGGGGGGGTCCACCGCTTTCGAGCCACCCTCCGGATCGGGGAACGGAGCTATCCCCTGGATCGGCTGCTTCTGGACCTGGAGTGGAAGGTGCGGGTCTTCGACTGGAAGACCGATCCCCGCCAGGACGAAGCCGCTTGGCGGAAGGAGGCCCAGCACGGAGTCCGAACCACGATTCGCTCCCTGGATCTGGTCTTTGGGAACGGTGGCCCTTCGCAACTCGTGGCCCTCGGTCCCGAAGTCGCGGCCGCCAGGATCGGCTCCGATCACTTCGGTACCTTGGCGTGGGCGGAGATCCCCCTCGCAGCGGGCGACTGGCGGATCCGTACTCTCTCCGACGACGGGATTCGGGTGCGCGTGGAGGGCGAACTGGTGGTGGACGACTGGAACTGGCACCCGCCCAAGCGGGATCGGGGGACCTTCCATCTCGACGAGCCGCGCAAGGTGCGGATCGAAGTCGAGCACTTCGAGCTGGACGGCTACTCCACGCTCTCCGTCACGCTGGAGCCCGTTCGTTGAGGGGAGGGACTCGGATCCTCCAGCCGCGCCAGCAACCAATCGACGCGGTCGCGGAGGATTTCGGGAGCCGTGGCTTCGTGATGGGGCTCGTGACGACACCGCGGCCATTCGATCACCTCCACCGGTCCGGACCATCGCTGGGCGAAAGCCCGGGCGGCTTCGTTGGAGATCAACCGGTCCTCGGCCCCGAGTTCCAAACGCAGCGGGGTCTCGCAGCGTTCCGGGAGCGTCTGGATCCGAAGCAATTCCCGATTCATCTCGGTGAACCAGCGGGGCGTGACTCGATCGTGGACCAACGGGTCGGAGAGGTAGGCTGCCACCACTGCGGGATCCGCACAGAGCTGCTCCGGGGGTAGACCGCTCGGCATCGAGCAGCTCGGCCAGATCCGGGAGAGGATTCGGCCCAGGGCGGTCTTCCAGCGGGGGGGGCGGAAATGGGCCTGGATCAGCGGAGCGGAGAGGGAAAGGGCGCGTACTCCCGGAAGACGCTCCAGGAAACCGAGGGCGAGCAAGCCGCCCATGGAATGGCCGAGGAGGAGATCCACCGAAGCGAGAGTTCCCGCGGCGGCTTCCAGGTCCTCGAAGTACTCGTCCCAGTGGGCTACGAAAGCGCGGCAACCCGCACTGCGGCCGTGGCCGCGGAGTCCGGCGGCCACGGTTTCCACTCCTCGCTCGGCAAGCAGGGCGCAGATCTCCGCGTGGCGGGCGGGGTGTTCGCCCAAGCCGTGGATCAGGAGCGCATGGCCTCGTGGGGAGGTCCTGGTGGCCCAATGCAAGGCGAGGAGAGCGGTGCCGTCCCGGGAGCGGAGAGGAAGGTCCGTGGGCTCGAGCGTCATTCGGATTGCCTGTCGCCTACTCCGGGGACGATCGGACTCGAGACCGGTCCCAACGCCGCCCACGAGGCGCCGAGGATCAAGGCGAGATTCTCGGCCAGCTTGGCGCAGATGTAGACCTCTCCGCCGCCGCAACCGCAATCGAACTTGACCGCGCAGAAGGCCCCACCCAGGGAATGATGGAGATCCAGCGCGCGCATCCACACCGCGAGGGTGAAGACCACCAGCATCCCCGCGGTGGCCAGCGCGGCCCCACGGCGGCCAATCCCGGTGATCAAACAGAGGCCCGCCAGGAATTCGATGACCGGGATCCAGATGGCGCTGAAATCGAGGATCCAGGGGGGGCGGGTCGGCAGGATGTCGTAACTGTGGATGGCTTTCAGGAAGGCCACGGGATCCCCGAGCTTCTGCCAGGAGAACCAGAGCATCGCGACTCCGGTGACGACGCTGATCCAGAAACCGAGGATCGGGAGAGTTGCGGAGCGGGAAGTCACCGGGGCGTGTCGCTCGCGTCCTTCTCGATCGGTAATCCGGCTTGTTTCCACTCCTCGATGCCTCCTTCGAAGACCGTGAGAACCTCCTTGGGGATTCGATAGCCGTAGAACAACTCGTGGGCGACACTGCGGCTGTCTTCGCACTGTCCACCCGTACAGTAGACGACCACGTACATCGCGTTGCGTAGTCGCTGCACGAAGTCGTCGGGGAGGAAGTCGGCCATGCGCCCATAGGGATCGACCTCGTGGGCTCCCGGAATGTGACCGCTGGCGAAACTCGCGGGACGCCGTGCATCGATGAAGTAGATCCCGCCGTTCGGAGCATCCTCCCGGTACTGCCAGAGATCCTTCGCTTCCGCAAGTTCGATGAAGCGATAGGGGACACGTTCTCCTTCGGAGGCGTTCCCATCCTGGCTTTGGGCGTCGGTGGGGAAGTAATCGCGGCCGAGCTCCAGGCCGTCCGTGCGCAGGGCATTGGCGGCCCAGGCGACCCCAGCGGAAACCAGGAGGAAGGCGATGCTCCGAGCGATGGGCAGACGAGGCACGGGGAAGGACATCAGCGGCGAACCAGGCGGAGGGCGTCGGCGATCACCACGCTGCCGGGAAGCCCTTCATTGCTCAGACCGAGGGTGGTGGCGCTGCCGGCAGGCAACCATACGGTGCCCAGGACGTTCCATTGGCCACCGTCGATCCGCTGATCCACGGTCGTCGTCCCGAGGAGGACGCCGTTGCGGAGCAGACCGACCTTGGCCGTGGGGCTCCGGTTGCTGCCCTGCGGCCACCAGAGCGAGACCTCCCATCTTCCGGCCTGGGGCAGGTTGGGAACCCACCAGGCGCGGGCCTGGGTCGCCCCCGAGTCGGCCCACAAGTAGTCGGGCCCGAACTTGTCCGTGGACATCGTGCCGGTATTCCAACTGCCGGTGGTGAACAACCGATCGGTGTCCAGGATAAGGCTGATACCGCCGCCCCCTTGCAGGCGCTGATCGATGGCGCCACGGATCTCGTCCAGATCGGCATAGAGGAGATCCCCCGGACAGGAAGTACTCTTCACGTCCCGGTGCCCGTAGACGTTGGTCATCACAGCGCCGTAGCCCGCATACCAACCACTTCCCCAGGGGTCGATGCCGCGCTGGTCGCACTTCCACGCGCCCAGCTCCTCATAGGCGTCGAGCATCGCTTGAGTGGGAACCTGGGAGTACGGGGGATGGAAGTACCCCATGAAAGCGGTACCCATCGAACCACAGTTGAAGCCGTCGTGGGCGCCACGGACGTCGTCACCGCCGGCCCGTCCTTCCCAGAGCTGCCCGTGGACGCAGACCAGGAAGTTGTAACCGATGTCGCACCAGCCGCGGCTGACCATGTGGTAGGTCTGGGTGGCGAGGACGTTGGCGGCGCACTCGGCCCAGGAGGTGCTGGTGTATTCGCTTGGACTTGCGGTGTGGTGGATCCCGAGGTGGGTAACGGTGCAATAGCTGAGGTTGCAGACCGGGGGGACCGCGCCCCAGGAGGCCCGCGAGTTGATCGGCGGCTTGGGGTAGCTGCGACCCGTGTTCCCGTTACCGCTGGAGGAGGGACGGAGGGTCGAAGCGGTGGGAATCCAGACCAGGGTCAGGTCCTCGAGTCGAAGGGGCCCCGTGAAGGAAAGCCGAAGGCCCAGGCAGGCGGAATCCCGGCCGTGGGTCAAGGCAGCGATTCGAGCGTCTCCGGCCGTCCCGGAAGGACCGACGCGTTCCGGGGCGAGGTCCTCGGCCTCGAAAACGCGCCAGGGAGCTTCGGGATGGAAGGTGTGATCGAGGAGCTGCACGGTGGTGATCCCCAGGTCGCCATGCCACCACAGGCCGAGACTGCGGAAAGCGAGCGGAGCCGGGATGTCCAGTTGCGCGTGTTGGCCCGGGGCGAGGCACCAAGCGCGATCTCGGGCGGGGAGACCACTGAACTCCGCCAGGGCCTCGGGGCCGAGCCGCGTGAATTCCGGGGGCGGAGGGCCGCTTCCTTGAGGGGAGAGGGAGAGGAGCAGGAGGGGGAGGAGCACCCGACCAGGATAACGGCGATGGGCTTCCGCTTCGGTCCGGCAACGTGCATCGCGTCGGGCCAGGTTGGCCCGATCAAAGAAAGACGCCCCGCCGCGAGAGCGACGGGGCGCGTAGAGCCGTTCGGCTTCAGCAGATCACATCTGCAGCATGAGGCCGTTGGACATGTTGACCAGGGCACCCGGGGAAGCCGGGCCGGTGGTCTCGGCGACCTGAGCGAAGGCGCCGGAGATGGAGGCCGGGACGGAGACCGTCATCACGCCGGTGGCCGGCATGGTGAGCGGAATGCCCGGGAAGAAGGTCGCGAAGTTGACCTCGAGTTCGTTGTTACCGAGCGGCATGGCAGCAGCAGCGGAACCGGCGAGCAGGTAGAGGGCGTTACCGGGGGTGCCTCCGGTGACGGTGAAGGTCACGTTACCAGCGACGAAGTCGGTGCTGGACAGCGCGAGGCTGTTGGCGCCACCGGCGTAGCCGTAGGCGAAGCTGCCGATGCTGCCACCGTACATCTTCATGTCCTGGGAAGCGAAGGGCACGCCACCGTACCAGTAGCAACCAGTCCACGCGCCGGTGGAATCTTCCCACCAGAACTTGTTCTGGTTCATCTGGGTCGAGCCGCCCGTGGAGCAGCCGTTGAGGGGCCGCGCGCAGGGGAGATCCAGGATGGGACCCGTGTCGTTCATGCCAGCGAGGCCGGGGTTGGAGCCGAAGGCCCAACCGAAGGTCCCGTTCAGGCTACCGACCGTTCCACCCGTCGACACGAACATGGCGTTCGGATCCGTGGTGCACTCGAAGCCTCCGGAGAGGTCGATGCTCACGGCCCAGCACTGGGTGTTGCCGTTCGCGGTACCCATGGGCAGACCGCCGATGATGTAGGAGCAAGTGGTGCTCAGCGGCGTGCTGCAGGGGGAGTAGTCGTCGTAGAAGTTGATCAGGATCGAACCACCGTTCGCGGACGGAGCGATGTCGCTCGAGCAGTAGGAGAAGTCGAACTTGCCGACCTGATCGATCATGCCCGAGTTGGTGTCCAGGATCTGACCTTCGTCGATCCACAGCTGGTCGGCGGCAGTGGTGAAGCTGTTGCCAACGGCGCCGTAGTAGTTGCCAGGAGTGGTGCAGTTGTACAGCACTCGGGTGGCGTTACGATTCGCGACGGGAGTCCACTGGTCCGTCGCCATCTGGTAAGTGCCCAAGTACTGGACCGGGGTGTTGGCCTTGCTCTTGACGTGATTCGCCGAAAGGGTTTGAGTCTGGGCAGACGCGGTCGCGCAAAGCGCGAGCACGGCAGCACCGGTGAGAACGTTACGCCACATGGGGGTTTACTCCTTGTTGCCTAGGGAATGAGGATGGGGGTTGAAGCCAGAGGCCGTGGGGGCCAGTCCGACCGGTCATCGGCCGGGGGCTTCCCTATCAGTTTTATTCCAAAAACGGGGTCAGCGCCAGAAAACTCTGAAAAATTTCGAGGAATCTCGCGTTTTCCCTAGACATCCTAGAAACATGGAAAAACTTTGGAACCCTTTCTCTCGAAAAGACGTCGTGCGGGACCATTCTCTACTGGAATATCGTAACCATATTGGTTTAAATGTGTTGCGTCGTTTTTGGGTTCATGGGCGGGGCTCCTGCGAAGCCCGCTTGGAGAAGGGGGGGGGCTCCGCCGGCCTTTCCCCCTCCATGAGCCGCCTGGCCCTCTCTAGGCCGGATGGGGTTCCCGTGTCCACCCACCAGCCTTCCAGGAGTCCATACTCGAGCGCTCCTTCGCGCAGGAAGGATTCCAGGAGTGTGCTGAGTTCCTTTTCTCCCCGCTTTGAAGGAGGAATGCGACGAGCCCGCTCCGCGCTTCCCGGGGGAAGGAACACCAAACCGGTGACGGCCAGCCGAGAGCGAGGTCGAGCTGGTTTCTCGACGATTCGATCCAAACGATCCCCGTCTAGGATCGCGATACCGAACTCACGGGGATCCTCCTGATCGTCGAGGGAATGGATGTGGATTCTGGCTCGTCGGAAAGGCTCTGTCCAAGAGGCAAAGAGCGAGGAGAGGGGTTGTTCGAAGAGATTGTCCCCGAGGAGCAACACGAGGGGATTGTCAGCGGGGAGGAAACCAGCGGTGCTTCCCAGGGCTCCGCAGACCCCATCGGGTTGGGGTTGGACGACGAAGGAGAGGCGACTGGGCAATGGAAAGGGACAGTCAGCGAGCGCTCTGCGGAAGGTGGGTTCCTCTCCGGGACCAGTCACGATCCAGACTTCTTCCAACTTGGCCTCCGCGAATTGGCGCAAACCATGGGCGAGGATCGGCACTCCGCCACAGTCCAGAAGATGTTTGTTGCCTCCTCTGGTGAGAGTTCCCACCCGCGTACCCAGGCCACCAGCGAGGAGAACCCCGATCACGGGCTGGGCTCGGGGCGGTGGAGCCCCAGTCTTCGACTCGGGGACTTCCCATCCGGGTCGGCGTGTTTCAATGCGGCTTCCACCCACTCCGGATGATCCAGATACCAATCCACGGTTGCGACCAGACCCTCGGCGAAGGGAATCCTCGGCTTCCATCCACAGAGATTTCGGAGTCGTCGTGAATCGAGGGCGTAACGGCGATCATGACCGGGTCGATCCGGAACCCGTTCGATGGGCGCTGGGTTCCGATCCAAGCGCTGCGCCACCCGTGCGCGGATCGCTTCGGCGATTTCGCGGTTGGAGTGCTCTTCGGAGGCGCTTACACAGTAGTTGTGGTTCACGAGGCCCCATGCGCCGATGGCCATTAGAGCCTCGACGTGGTCCTCCACGTGGATCCAGTCCCGAACTTGTAAGCCGTCGCCATAGAGAGGCAGGGCTTCTCCCGCCGCAGCCATCAGAGTCAGGCGGGGCACGAGCTTCTCCGGGAACTGGCGGGGGCCGTAATTGTTGCCGCAGTGGGCGATCAGGACTGGGAGACCGAAACTGTGGCTGTAGGCACGAGCCAGATGGTCGGCGGCAGCTTTGGTCGCGGCATAAGGGGAATTGGGATGGTAAGGGGAACTTTCCTCGAATCGTTCGGGAGCGGGGATGGACCCGAAGACCTCGTCGGTCGAGGAATGGACCAGCCGGAAACCAGCGGCCTGTTCGGGGGAGAGGGAATCGAAATAGGCGAGGGCCGCCCGCAGCAGGGACTCCGTGCCTTGGACATTGCTGCGTACGAAGACCGAGGGATCCTCCAGAGAACGGTCCACGTGGGTTTCGGCGGCGAGGTGGAAGATCCGGGTGATTCTCTCCTCTGCAAGAAGAGAGGTAAGTTGCCGGGAGGAGCGGACATCGCCTTCCACCAGACGGAAGCGAGGATCCAGGCGAGCATACTCCAGGTTCTTGGGGCAAGCGGAATAGGTGAGGGAATCGAAGACGATGACCCGCTCGGCTCGAAGGGCGAGCCCTCGAGCCACGAGAGCGCTGCCGACGAAGCCGGCGCCTCCGGTGATCAGAATCCGCTGTCCGTCGAGATGGATGTCCACGAAACCGTATGCAGTCGCAGCCAGGAATTGTAGCCGGTACGGCCCGGGCTCGGATCCGTCGCCATCAATCGGCGGGGAAGTCCGGATCCACACGTTCCTTCCAGGCCGCGACCCCGCCGCGGAGATTCCAGTAACCCTCACCCCCGAGACGACGCAACCAGGAGCAAACGCGGGCGCTGCGCACTCCATGGTGACAATAGATCACCACCGGCCGGTCGGGCTGGAGGAATTCTCCCTGCCAGTCGGCGATTCGCGAGAGCGGGCGAAGGACCGCTCCCGGCAAGTGACCGACAGCCCATTCCGCTTCTTCCCGTACATCGAGGAGGAGCCAATCCTCCCCTCTTTCCAAGCGTTCCTGGAGTTCCTGGGGATCGATCGATTTCATGGGGTGGAGTGGGCCGGGCGGAAGATCCGGTTCTTCAAGCTCAGCAGGTCCTCGACGGCCAGATAGAGTGCCGGAACCAGGACCAGGGTGATGAAGGTGGCGAAGACCACCCCGAAGCCCAAGGAGATCGCCATCGGAATGAGGAAACGGGCCTGCATGCTGCGCTCGAGGAGGAGGGGGGTCAGACCCAGGAAAGTCGTCAGGGTGGTGAGGACGATGGCTCGAAAGCGCCGCTTGCCCGCCTCCCGGACCGCCTGGTCGGCACCCGCTCCCGCGGCACGGCTGCGGCGGATCTGATCGAGCATCACCAGGGAGTCGTTGACCACCACCCCGGTCAGGGCGGTGATCCCGATGACCGAGAACATCGACAGATCCATGCCCATCAGGATGTGACCCCAAATCGCACCGACGATGCCCAGGGGGATCACCGACATGATGATCAAGGGATGGATGTAGCTGCGCAGGGGGATGGCGAGCAAGGCGAAGATCGCGAACAAGGCCAGCGCGGAGAGCCGGATCAACTGTCCGAGGAATTCCGCCTGGTCCTTTTGCTGACCGGCGAAGGAGAGGCTGAGGCCGGGGTAACGTCGTTCGAGGGCGGGGAAACTCCTTTCGCGGAGCAGCGCGGTGACTTCGTCCGGCGTGGTCAACTTCTTGTCCACGTCCGCGAGCACATGGATGCTGCGGCGCCGGTCCACGCGGCGGATGGTCGCATAACCGCGCCCCTCCGTGGCTGTCGCGACCAGTGAGAAGGGGGCGGCGCCGCCTTGCGGGGTCAGGATCCGCATGTTCTCCAAGCTGGCTTTCCTCTCCCGCTCCGAGCGTGGATAGCGTACGTAGACCTTGACCTCGTCGCGCCCACGTTGGATGTCCTCCGCCTCGGCGCCATGGAAGGCGGCTCGGACTTGTCGACCGAGATCGCTCAGGCTCAAGCCCAGCGCCCGACCGACGGGACTCAGGGCCAGCACCAGCTCCCGCTTGCCGGGGTGGAAGTCGTCGTGGACACCACTGACTCCGGCGATCCCGCGTAGGCCTTCCTCCAGGAGGTCCGCCCCCGCGCGAAGTCGATCCAGATCCTTGCCGCTGATCTCCAGGTCGATGTCCCCCTCGCTGGCCATCAGGTCGGAGGTGAAGATGACTTCCTCGGCTCCGGGAACCGCGCCGCTCCGCTCTTCCCAGAGGCGGCCGATTTCGGTGCTGGACATGGGGCGGTCCTCGGCGGGCTCCAGCTCCAGATTGACCTCGGCCAGATGGGATCCGGAGTAGGTCTTCCCGTGGGTGGTTCCCATGTTGGACTGCAACTCCCGATAGGGCTGCCCCCCGATGGACGTGACCACGTTGCGGATCACGGGTTTGCCGTTCTGGGCCGCGAGTTCCTCCTGGAGTCGGCGGGCGGCGTCCTCGAAGTGCCGGACCGCCGCTTCGGTGGTGGCGAGCGGGGTGCCGAGAGGCATGCGCAGTTCCACCGCGACGTTGTCGGCCTCGATGTCGGGGAAGAAGTTGAACTTCAGCCGATTGCTCGCCACCATGCCCAGGGAAGCGATCACGGTGGCGATTCCGACCGCCAGGGTGAGATAACGCCAGCGCACCGCGAAGGCCAGGGAGGGGGCGTAGAGCCGGTCCCGAACCCCCTCGAGGAGACCGTTCATCAGGGCCTGGAGGCGCCCCCAGGGGCCGCGTGGCGAGGTGTCCTTGCTGGGCAGGTGGCGCAGGTGGGTCGGGAGCACCAGCAGCGACTCCACCAGGGAGAGAGTGAGGGCCGCGATCACGATCAGGGGGATGTTGCGGGAATATTGCCCCATCGTCCCGGGCATGAAGAGCAGCGGAAAGAAGGAGGCGATGGTGGTGAGAACCGCGAAGACCACGGGGACCGCGACTTCCTGGACCCCGCGGATCGAAGCGACGAGACCCTCCTCCCCTCGGTTCCGCCGTTCGTGGATGTTCTCCGCGACCACGATGGCGTCGTCCACCAGGATCCCCAGCACCAGGATGAAGGCGAAGAGCGAAATCAGGTTCACCGAGACGTCGAGTCCGGGCATCAGCCAAATGGCGCCCAGGAAGGACACGGGAATACCCAGGGTGACCCAGAAGGCGAGCCGTAAGCGCAGGAACAGAGCCAGGGAGAACAGGACCAGGAGCAAGCCGTAGGTGCCGTTGCGGAGCATCAAGTCCAGGCGGCTACGGAGGATCGCGGTCTGGTCCCCGGTGACGTTCAAATGGATTCCGGCGGGGAGTCGGTTCCGGGTCTGCTCGAGCTGGCGCTGTGTGGCTCGGGCAATGGCCAGAGCGTCCTGGTTGCCGACGCGATAGACGTCCAGGAGAACCGCTGGAGCGCCGTTGAAGCGCGTCGCTTGGTCGGTCTCGGCGAAGCCGTCCACGACCTCGGCAACGTCCCCGAGGCGGAGCAGACTCCCGTCGGAACCCGCGATCAGGGGCAAGGCGGCGAATTCGGGTCCCCGATGGGCCTGGCCCTTGCTGCGCAGCAGGATCTCGCCCCCGTCGGTCCGAATGCTCCCCCCGGGAAGGTCCAGCGAAGACCCGCGGATGGCGGCGACCACTTGGTCGAAGCCGATTCCGTAGCGGCGCAGCGCCTCTTCGGAGACTTCCACCGAGATCTCATAGGGACGCACGTTGGCGAGTTGGACGAGGCTGATCTCGGGCAGGGCACCCAGATCCTCCCGCAGGCCCTCCGCGATCTCCCGCAAGGTCCGAGCTTCCGCGTTCCCCCAGATCGCGATCGACAGCACCTTCAGGTTGACGTCCACGAGTCGGACCACCGGTTTTTCGGCCTCCTCGGGGAAGTTGTCGATGCGCGCCACTTCCGCCTTGACTTCGTCGAGCATCCGCTGGCGATCCTCGCCGTCGAGGAACTCCACCGTCACCGTGCCCGAACCCTCCTGGGCACTGCTGCGCACTTCGTCCACCCCGGCCAGGCCTTGCACCGCCTCCTCCACGCGCATGCAGATCCCTTCCTCGACTTCCTCGGGGGAGGCCCCCGGGTAGGGAACGGTGACCGTCGCCGCCTGGACTTCGATGGTCGGGACCACCTCTTGACGCAAGCTCCCGATCACGGACGCGCCTCCCGCGACCACCACCAGCATCAGCAGATTGGCGGCGACCGGATTGTGGGCGAACCAGGCGAGGATGCCCTTCACGGCTGTTTCCCCGCGCTCGCGATTCGCACCGCCATGCCTTCCACGAAGTCGGGGATGGGACTCAAGCAAAGCCGTTCGCCATCCTGGAGTCCTTCATCCACCAGGACCTCGTCCTCTTCGCGGCGAAGGACCGTCAGAGTGCGGGCATGCAGATGAAGGTCCCCATCCACGATCAGACACCGATCCCCGGGGAGGACGGCCTTGCGAGGGAGGGCGTAGACGTCTTCCACCACGCGTCCCCGGATCTCCGCCTCGACGAAGAGACCCGGTGCCAGCGGTGCGTGGGTGGAGTCCTCGCGCAGTGCGTAGGGGTCGTCGATGCGGGCCACCGCGCGCACCATGCGGGTCGCCGGATCCAGTTCCCCCTGGGTCCGGACCAGGCGCGCGGACCACTCCCGTTCCCGATCGCCGATGCGGGCGTGGAGGCGAACCGGCAGGGGATCGGAGACCGGCCCCAGACCGATTCCCAGTGCATCCAGATCCGATAGGGCGAGCGGTAGCGGGACTTCGAAGGTGTCGGTGCCGTCGATCACGGCGAGAGGTGTTCCGGGGGCCACCCACTGGCCGACCTCGGCCTGTCTGGACACCAGCCGACAGGCGAAGGGGACGCGGATCTCGCAGCGGGCCAGGTCGCGGTCGGCGCGATCGCGGGCGGCCCGGGCGGCTTCCACATCGGCTCGGGCACTTCGGAGTTGGGGTTGCCGCAGGGCGAGCGGGGTGGGTTCGCCCCGACCCAGCTGCCGCCAATCCTCGCGGGCCACTTCGCCGCGGCCCTCTTCCAGCTCCAACGCGGCCTCGGCGCGCGCGAGCTGGGCCTCGGCGTTCCGCAGGGCGAGTCGGTAATCCTCCGGGTCCAGCTTCAGCAACAAGGCTCCCGCGGGCAGGAATGCCCCGTCCTCGAAACCCTTTCCTCGTTCCATGATCCGCCCCGAGACCTCGGCGGCGAGGGTGCTGCGTCGTAGCGACCGGACCGCACCTCGGGTCCGCACGATCAGCGTGCGTCTCTGGGGATGGAGGATCCAGGTCTGGACCACCGGCGCATAGGCGACCGCCGGTCGAAGCGGAACCTCCTTTCGCGTCGCCACCAGGAGGCGGAAGACCAGGATCCCCACCGCGATGACGGCCAGGGGGAGGAGGATGCGGAAGAGGCGTTTCATTCCTTGACCTCCGAGACCGGACCCTGGAAGCCGCCTCCGAGGGCGAGGATCAGGCGTACGCGGTTCTGGAGCAATTGTTCGTGCGCGGTGGCACGGTCGAGGGAGGCCCGGAGGAGCGCGTCCCGGGCATCGAGGAGAGCGAGGGCGTCACCGTTCCCGGCCGCCAGACGGCGTTCCCGAGAGGCCGCGTGCATTCGGGCGGCTTCCTCGGCGTCTCGGAGCTGGGCGACGCGCTTTCGCAGCAGGTTTTCGGTGTCCAGCGCCGTTTCCACCTCCGAGAAGGCTTGCAGACTCGAGGAGGCGAAGGAGGCTCGGGCCTGGTCGCGGGCCGAAGCCGCGGCGTCGCGAGCCGCCCGCAGTCTCCCCCCCTGGAAGAGCGGGGCACTCAAGGAAGTGGCGAAGGACCAGACCTGGAAATCGCCGTTCAAGAGTTGCTGCAAGGCGTCGCTCGAGGTTCCGCCCGCGGCGGAGAGCGAGATCCGGGGCAGGAGATCGCGTTGCGCGGCCTCGGCCTGGGCTTCGGCGGAACGGAGCCTTGCCGCGGCGGCGGCGAGGTCCGGACGTCGGGCCAGGAGTTGGGCGGGGATGCCCGCGGGAGGGGGATCCGGGAGGGTGGGGAGTGGGCCGACAGGGGCGAGTACGCCTGCGGGATAGTGTCCGAGCAGGATCTCCAGACCGCGACGCAGGGCTTGTCGGGAATCCTCGGCGGCGTGGAGCTGGGCCTCGGCCGACGCGCGGGCGCCGCGGGCTCGGAGCAGATCCGGAACTTCGGCGCTGCCCTGGGCACAGCGGGCATCCAGCGCGGCAAGGCGTTGCTCCGCGTCCCGGAGCAGGGCCTGGAGGGATTCCACCTGGACTTCCGAGGCGCGTAGGGCGAAGGAGTCCTGGACGACTCGTCCCACCAGGGCCAGGCGGATCCCGGCCGCGTCCGCGGCGCTGGCTTGGAGTTCCGCGAGCGCCGCCCGTTCCCGGCTTCCGAGTCGCCCCCAGAGATCCGCCTCCCAGGAGGCGGACAGCCCCAGGCGGTCGGATTCGGTGATGATCGGTAGGACCCCGTTCTTCAAGCCGGGAAAGGGAAAGCCGAAGATGTTGGTCCGGGAGCGTCCGGAGGATGCGTCCAGGGAGAGTTGGGGAAGGCGGGCCCCGGCGGCGGCCCGGAACTGGGCGTCGGCCTGCGCGATGCGGGCCGCGGCGGCGACGAGATCCTGGTTGTGGGCCAGGGCCTCCTCCACCTCGGCGTTCAGTGCTGGGTCGCCGAAGTCGCGCCACCAGTCCTCGGCCAGC
>CAYVRL010000005.1:0-15969 GCA_964454065.1 uncultured Planctomycetales bacterium
TTGCACGTACCGTTCCAAGGGCAAGAGATCCAGTACCCAGACCAGGAGGATCAAGGTCGGGAACAAGGCCAGCATGAAGTAATAGGTCATCTGGGCGGCGACTCCGGAGAGGTCGTCGCGGCTGATCTCCTCCACCAGCCGCCGAGCGAGATCGACTAGGCGGCGCGGGAGAGTGCGCGGATCGAGGGAAGAATCACGCATGGCGAGAATGGCGGCAGCATACTGTGTTGTCGACGGCGCCGCCCTCCCGGTTTGGGCGCGCCTTCCCATCCATGCTCGAAATCCAGGATCTGCGCAAGGAATTCGGTTCCCTCGTCGCGGTGGACGGCCTCCGTCTCCGTGCCCGCCCGGGCGAGATCTACGGCCTGCTCGGCCCCAACGGAGCGGGCAAGTCCACTACCATCGGCTGTGTGTGCGGGCTGTTGCGCCCGAGTGGCGGTCGCGTGCGGGTGGACGGCAAGGACGTCCTCCGCGACGGGGTCGCGGCCCGCGGCGTGATCGGGATCGTTCCGCAGGAACTGGCCCTCTACGAGGATCTGTCCGCGCTGGCCAACCTGGAGTTCTGGGGCGGGATCCATCGACTGCGCGGCACCGAACTGCGGACGCGCATCGACGAGGTCCTGGAAGCCGTGGGACTCGCCGACCGTGCCCGGGACCGGGTCCGGGAGTTCAGTGGCGGGATGAAGCGTCGTTTGAACTTCGCTTGTGGGTTGCTGCACCGGCCCCGGCTGCTGTTGCTGGACGAACCCACCGCGGGCGTGGATCCCCAGAGTCGCGCCCACTTGTTGGAGCTGGCGCGCGAACAGGCCCGGGGCGGCGCCTGCGTGCTCTACACCACGCACTACATGGAGGAAGCCGAGACCCTCTGCGACCGGATCGCGGTGATGGATGGCGGCCGCATCCTCGCCGAAGGGACGCTGGAGGAACTCCGGCACCGGATGGGCAGTCGCGACCTCTTGCGCCTTTCGGGACGTTTCGAAGCCGAGGCCACGCGCAAGGTGCTCGATCAGCACCCCGAGCTGGGTGAGGTCGTGGTGGTGGAGGTGGGCGCCGAAGCCCTGACCCTGGAAGTGGAGGACGCCTCCCGGCACCTGCCCGCGCTCTTCCAGGCCCTGGCCTCCGTCGCCGAGGTACGGGAAACTCGGCTCCGTCGGGCGGATTTGCAGACCTTGTTCCTGAAACTCACGGGCAAGGAGCTGCGGGACTGAGGATGGCCTTCCTTCGCGTCGCCTTGCGTAAGGACTTCCGCCGCCGTCTGGGCGACCCGGCGGGGATCCTGTTGTGGATCGGCATCCCGCTGCTGATCGGCGGGTTGATGAGTCTTGCCATGGGGGGACTCGGCAGCGAGCGCAGCCCGCGCGCCCATCTGCTGGTCGCCGACCTGGACCACAGCCCGGTGAGCGGTTTCCTGGTCGGCGCACTGGGGCAGGATCGAGTCGCGGACTTCCTCCGCACCGAGAGCGTGTCCGAGGCCGAGGGCCGCACGCGCATGGCGGCCGGGGAAGCCTCCGGTTTGTTGGTGATCCCCGAGGGCTTCGGCGCCGCGTTCCTGGAGGGCACGCCATCCACGCTGGAATTGCTCACCAATCCCGCGGAGAGCATTCTTCCCCGGATCCTTCGTGGCATGCTCGAGACCGCGGTGGATGCGGCCTTCTACGTGCAGCAATTCTTCGGCGATCTGCTCCAGGGTCTCTCCGCGGATTCCGTCCACGGATCGGACTCCTTCACCGATGCCAAGGTCGCGGGACTTGCGATGAACGTGAATCAGCGGATTCGGCAACTGGGGGACTGGCTCTTTCCGCCCGTGATCCAACTGCATACCGAGGTCTTGGATGGGACCGGGGACGAAGGGAACCCACCCTCCTTCGGCGCGCGGATGCTGCCCGGCGTCCTCTTCATGATGCTCCTCTTCGTGGCCCAGGGAATCAGTGAAGAGTTGTGGCGGGAACGGGAACTCGGCACTCTGGCGCGGACTCTCGCCGCTCCGGTGGGTACGAGCGAGTTCCTGCTCGCGAAGATCCTGCATGGGGGGTGTTGGTCCCTGCTCCTGAGCGCGCTCGGTTTGCTCCTGGGGGTCGCGCTCTTCGGTTTCTCCCTGGCACGGCTTCCCCTCGCGATCCTCTGGGCCGGAGTGGTCGGCGCGGTGTTGACCGCCTTCTTCCTGCTCCTCCAGACCCTTTCCGGAAGTCGCCGCGGGGCTTCGATCCTGGGGACGGTGCTGGTCTTTCCGCTGATGATGCTGGGCGGGGCTTTCTTTCCCTTTTCGGTCATGCCCGGATGGATGGCCGCCGTGGGTCGGTTGACTCCGAACGGCGCCGGTCTCCTGGTCTTCCAGGGTTTGCTCACGCCCGATTCCAGTTCCTCCTTCTCCGTTTCCTCGGTCCTGGTCCTGCTCCTCTGCGGTCTCCTCGCCACCTGGCTCACTCGCCACCGTCTGCGTCGCGGTTTCGCACTCGGATGAGTTTCCGCTCCGCTCTCCGGAACTTGCGCGACGCGCTCTTCCTGGCGCGTGGGGACTTGCGCATGGCCTTGCGCACCCGCGAAACCCTGCTTTGGACTTTCGTGATGCCCCTGATCTTCTTCTATTTCCTCGGCACCGTGACCGGTTCCTTCGCCAGCGACATGGAGGCCCAGGACACCCCACTGGCCCTTTCCGTGGGGCGCGACGCCGGTTTCCTCGCCGAAGCCCTGGCCACACGCCTCGAGGAACAGGGTTACTCCCTGCGCCGGGATCTCTCGCCAGAGGACTTCGCTCGGGAAGCGCGGCGTCTCGTGATTCCGGACGAATTCACCTCCCGGGTGCTGGCCGGGGATCCGCAGGAGGTCCAGGTCGCCCTGGAAGACCCGTCCCCGAACGGCGCGCAGCTCGACCGGGTCCGTCTCCAGAAGAGCGTCTATCTGTTGCTCGCTGATTTGGTGCTGGCCGAGGAGAAGGAGGGTGAGGCGAGTCCCGCGGCTCTCTCGGCGGTCCGGGCGCTGCCCCGCAGCCTGAAGCTGGACGTCCACGAGGCGGGGACGCGCCTGGAGCCCCCCAGCGGTTTCGAACAGACGATCCCCGGCACCCTGGTCATGTTCACGATGCTGATCCTCCTGACCGGAGGCTCGACCCTGTTGCTCGTGGAGCGTCAACAAGGCCTCTTGCGACGCCTCGCGAGCGCACCGCTCTCCCGCGGCGCGATCGTGCTGGGAAAGTGGCTGGGGAAAATGGGAATCGCGCTGATTCAGATCGCCTTCGCAATGCTCGCGGGAACGCTGTTCTTCGGCATGGACTGGGGCGCGGCGCTGCCCGCGGTCTGTTCGCTGCTCTTCGCTTGGGCGGCTTTCAACGCTTCCCTGTCCCTCCTGCTCGCGAATCTGAGCGACAGCGAGAGCGCGATCTCCGCGATCGGCGTCCTGTCTTCCATGTTCCTCGCGGCCCTGGGGGGGTGCTGGTGGCCGATCGAAATCACTCCCGATTGGATGCAGCGATTGGCTCTCTTCTTGCCCACTGGTTTGACCATGAACGGTCTCCACCGTCTGATCAGCTTCGGCGCCCCCGGAATCACGATCCTGCCCCACGCCGCCATCCTCGTTTGTGCGGCTCTCCTCCTCGGCTGGCTGGCCGCCCGGCGCTTCCGCTTCACCTGAGCTCTCCGTACGGCCCCGCCCGGTCCGACCAGGGGGGTGAGGAGCGGCGGAGTTAGGATTCCGCGGCGATGGCTGAGGATGCGACCTTTCCCTTGGAGCCCGACGGCGCCGCCTTGCGCGAGCGGATGGATCAGGTGATGGGGCGCCTCCTGCCCTACCTCGAGACCTTGCCGGACCAGCCCGCGGCGCGGATGGGGGGAGGCGAGGCCCTGGCGCGTTCCTTGCGCGAGGACGCGCCGGAGCGGGGCACGTCGCTCACCGCACTCCTCGACATCCTCTTCGAGCGCGCGATTCCCGAGGGATTGAACACCGCTTCCCCCGGCTACCTCGCCTACATTCCCGGGGGCGGTTTACCGGACGCGGCCCTCGGCGAGTTCCTGGCCGCGATGATCAACCGCTACGTCGGGGTGTGGGTCGGAGCCCCGGGGTTGGTGCAGCTCGAAACCAATGTCCTGCGCTGGTTCTGCGCTCTCTTCGGATTGCCGCGTGGCTCCGGCGGTCTACTGACCACGGGCGGATCGCTGGCCAATCTGATCGGGCTGGTCACGGCCCGCCGCGAATGCCTCGGGGAAGATTTCTCCACCGGCGTCCTCTACGTCTCCGACCAGGCCCATCACAGCATTCGCAAGGCCGCGGTGCTGGCCGGTTTCCCGGCCCGGAATCTGCGCGCGATTCCCAGCGACGCGAACTACCGCCTGCGCCTGGATGCTCTTGCCGAGCGGGTGGCGGCCGATCGCGCCGCGGGCCTGCGTCCCTTCCTGCTGGTCGCGAACGCCGGCACCACCAACACCGGGGCGGTGGACCCGCTCCCCGAATGCGCGGACTACTGTGCGCGCGAGAAGCTGTGGCTGCACGTGGACGCGGCCTACGGAGGTTTCTTTCAGCTCACCGCGCGGGGGCGCGCCCGTCTGCGCGGCATCGAGCGCGCCGACTCGCTGGTGGTGGACCCCCACAAGGGTCTCTTCCTGCCCTACGGCACGGGCTGTCTGCTGGTCCGCGAACAGGAAGCCCTGCGCCGCGCCCACCACGGGGCCGCGGATTACATGCCACCCTTCCAGCGCGACCCCGACTTCGTGGACTTCTGCGAACTCTCTCCGGAACTCTCCCGCGACTTTCGCGGCTTGCGCTTGTGGTTGCCGCTGCGCCTGCACGGTCTCGGCGCTTTCCGCGAACAGCTCGACGAGAAGCTGGACCTCACCGAACTCGCGTACGAAGAACTGCGCGGTCTTCCCCAAGTCGAGATCCTGGCGCCGCCGCAGCTCTCCGTCTTCGCCTTCCGCCTCCATCCCCCCGGCCTCGACCCCGCGGCCCTCGATTCCCTGAACCGTCGTTTCCTCGCCGCCATCAACGCGCGCGGGCGGATCCACCTCACCGCCACCATGCTGCGCGGCGTCTTCGCGCTGCGCATCTGCGTGCTCCACTTCCGGACCCACGAAGGACGGCTGCGCGAAGGGATCGAGGACTTGCGCGCCGCCCGCGCGGAAGTCCTCGCCGGACCCTGATTCCCCGGACCGATGTGCCCTCTCCTCCGCTGGTTCCCCCTGTTGGCCGTTCCACTCGGGTTTTCCTCCTGTGCGACGGTCCATCCCCGGCCCGCGGACCTGATCTTCCTCGGCGGCCGCATCCATACCTTGCAAGGCGACCCGGCGCTGGTCTCCGCGCTCGCGGTGCGGGACGGCCGCATCCTGGCCCTCGGCAGCGACGCGGAGATCCTCGCGCTGGCCGACCCTTCCACCCAGCGCGTGGACCTCGCCGGGCGACCGCTCTATCCGGGCTTCACGGACGCGCACCTGCATCTGCTCGGGATCGGTACCGCCCTCGAGAACGTGGACCTGGTCGGCACCCACAGTTACGCCGAAGTCGTGGCGCGGGTGCGGGCACGGGCCGCCGAACGACCCGGCTCGGACTGGCTGCTCGGCCGCGGTTGGGATCAGAACGATTGGGCGGATTCCCGGTTCCCCCGCCACGATCTCCTGAGTGCCGCCTTTCCCCAACGTCCGGTGGCCCTGAGCCGGATCGATGGTCACGCGCTGCTCGCCAACGCCGCCGCGATGCGTGCCGCGGGGGTGGATACCACCACCCCGGATCCTCCAGGGGGGCGCATCCTCCGCGACGATCACGGGCGGCCGACCGGGGTCTTCCTCGACACCGCCGAGGAGCTGATCCGTCGCGTGATCCCCGACCCCGACGAAACGGTCCTGCGCCGCCGGATCGAACTCGCGATCCGGGACCTGCACCGTCATGGAATCACCGCCGCGCACGACGCGGGCGTGAACACCCGTCTCCTGCACCTCTACCAGCGCATGGCCGCTGGGGGAGACTTCGACTTGCGTTGCGCGGTGATGTTGGACGGTTCCGACGAAGCCACTCTCGCGGAATGGCTGCCGCGGGGGCCGATCCCCGATCTGGACGGTCGGGGTCGGATCTCGGTGCGGATGGTCAAGATCTATGCCGACGGCGCCCTGGGTTCCCGCGGCGCGGCCTTGCTCGCGGACTATTCCGACGATCCCGGAAACCGCGGGCTGCTGGTCACGCCCCCCGAGCGCCTGGAAGCCCTCTGCGAACGGGCGCTCGCGGTCGGTTTCCAGCCCTGTATCCATGCCATCGGCGATCGCGGCAACCGCGTGGCCTTGGACGCCTTGGAGACGGCATTGCGCGCGGTTCCCCGTTCCGACGCCCGCCCCCGCATCGAGCACGCCCAGGTGCTCGCTCCAGAGGACCTCCCGCGCTTCGCCTCCCTCGGGGTGATTCCCTCGATGCAGCCCCAGCATCAGGTCAGTGACATGCCCTGGGCCGAGGCACGTCTGGGGCCGACCCGGATCCGCGGAGCCTATGCCTGGCGCGCGCTGGTTGATTCCGGCTGTCGAATCCCCTTCGGGAGTGACGCCCCGGTCGAAATCCTGGATCCCATCGCCGTCTTCCGCGCCGCGATCAGCCGTCAGGATGCCCACGGTTCCCCTCCGGGAGGTTGGTTTCCCGAACAACGCCTCCTCCGCGCCCAGGCTCTCCGCGGGTTGACCACCTGGGCGGCCTGGTCCGGTTTCGAGGAGGAGCGGCTGGGTGTCCTCCGCCCCGGTCTCCCCGCCGACCTCGTCGTCCTCTCCGGCGAACTGATGGATCTGCCGGTCCTCGAGCTGGACCGCCAGGAGGTGGTGCTGACCGTTTTCGACGGCCGCATCGTCTACTCCGCCGACCCTGAACAGGATCGCCGCTGAATCCGGCCCGGGTCGCCGCGTGGATTCCTTCCGCGCAACCCTCGGGATCCGGTCCCATTCCGGCACCAGGCGGCAAGCCCAGCCACCCGCGGATCGGGACCAACTGTGGTCGTGGTTTTCCGGGGATCGGATTCTCTGCGGATCCGAGGTTTCGCTGCGCCGGTTGGCTTGGCACATGGTGCCGGATTGGGACCGGATCCCGAGGGATCGAAAGACCAAGGTTTCCGCGGCGGAAGGGGGGCTGGGTGGACCAAGGGAACGAAGAAAGGGGAGTCGGCTGGGTGGCCGACTCCCCCATAGAGGGATGGGAGTTCCCTACTGGATGGTCTCGGTCGCGACGTTGGATTTGATCGAATCCACGCCACCGACGCCGCGGGCGATCGCGGCCTGGGTCCAGACCGGAATCAAGGGAGCGTTCGGGGGTACGGTGGCGTTCAGGACCGCCACCCCGCCGGAGGAAACCGCGGTTCCCATGAGCTGGACGGGGTCCAGGATGTCCAAGCACAAGCCGCCCAAGGTCGAGAAGCAGGGACCGGCACCGGTACCGGCGAGGCTGTAGCCGAAGAAGACCACTTCCCCGTCCGCGCCACCGGTGACGTTCATGGTCGCGGTGGTGCCGCGGACCAGCGGACTCATGGTCAGGACGATCACGTTGTCGGGTTGGAAGTGGCCGATCCAGGTGCGCCAGCTCGAAGTGCGGTACTCGTGGTGGTTCCAGAAGCTGCCGGGGGCGGCGGGATCCTCTTCCAGTCCGCTGTAGTCCCCCCAGCGCCCGCTGGTGTCGGGCGAAGTGCTGACTTGCATCTGCACTCCGGCGCGCACGCTTCCCGCGGGGTCGGTGGGAATCCGGTAGGTGCGGTAGACGCCGACGTACTCGTTGGGAGAGGAACGGTTGAAGGCGATCGCCATGTCACCCTGGGCGTCGACGTTCACGTCGCCGTACCAGGTGTCCACGTTGAAGCCCTCATCGATGTCGCCATGATCCAGCAAGGTCGGGTTGTTGCCGCTGGCCGGCCAGCCGCGCAAGTCGATCTTGTACCAGCGGACCTTGGCCGCGCCGTCGCCGCCGTCCACGTTGTGGACCAGGTACATGATCCCGTTGCGGACCACCCCGTTCTTGATCCGGTGGTCGATGGTCGCGACCAGGCTGGAACTGCCGAGCTGCTCCGCATCCGGGGGACTGGAGAAGGCACCCACGTTCAGGTCGAAGGAGCTGCGCTGGGGCGTACCACTGGCGTTGGTGATCGCGTAGAGGCGTAAGTACGGCGTGCCCCGGGCGTAAGTGGACACGAAGTAGCCGGTGGCGTCGTTGTCGTAGTTCCGGGTGGCGCCAGTGGAGACGGTTCCCGATTCGTTGAACACGCTCTTCGGCGTGTAGGCGGATCCCGCGAGCACCGGAGCCTTCTCGATCACGTGGATGTAGTTCAGATGACTGTTGCCGAAACAGTCGGCGGCCACATAGTAGGCGTCGGAACCGACCCCGAGGTTGGGGAAGTCCACGAAGTCGCAGAGGCTGTTGATGTTGAAGCGGTACTTGTGCCAGCTCCCCGTCGGGTCGTTGGTCGCGGTGACCGCGAAGTCGAAGTAGTCGGTGGAGCCGTTCTGTTCGGCGGTGGCGATCACGTAGCGATCCTCGCGTTCGTCGTAGAGGGCGATCGGGTCGAAGACGAAACCGTTGGTGCCGAAGAAGGATTCCAGACCGGTCTGGAAGAGCAGGTTGCCGGATTTGTCGTGGACCCGCATCTCGACGTTGACCACGCTGACGATGTGGTTCAAGCCCACCGCCAGGTCCGGATCGGGCGGAATCCACCCGGTCGCGGTGTGGGCGGTGAAGCCGAAGTCGGGACCCTGCGGGGGCGGGTTCGGGAGGAAGGAGTCGTCCACCCAGCCCGCCATCCATTCCGGTGGAGTCTCGCGCTGTTTGCGCAGGTCGGCGCCGGTCACTCCGATCAGCGCGGCCATCGGCGTCACCTGGGGCGGGGCGGGGGGAGTCAAGTCCTGCGGGGCGTAGATCGTCAGCCCGATCGCGTGGGCATCACCGTCGATGCGGCCGTGCCAGGCGACCGCCACTTGGCCCAGCGGCGACCAGAGGGCGTGGCGGCTGTTGAGGCCCACTCCCATGGTCTGCTCTCCGTCGTCGTAACGGTTGATCCGCCATTCGCCGCCGAGGTTCTCTCCCTGGGCGGAGTAGATCCGACCGCGCACCGAAACGAATTGTTCAGGGCGATGGATGATGAGGTCTTCCAGCTTCTGTTCGTGGACGTTCCATGCGAGCAGGAAGCGGCCGTCGGGGGCCATGGCGACGGTGGCTCCGGAGGAGGGGCCGTCCTCGTCGCGCGGGACCGCGAGTGCCGCGCCATCGAAACGGCCGTCCGGGGTGAAACGCTGGGCATGGACCTGGTAACCGTTCTCGCCATCGGTGGCCATCCACGCGATCACGAAACGACCGGATGCATCGGCGTCGAGCGAGGGTTCGACCGCTTGCAGGGTCGGGTCGCGATCCACCGCGAAGGCGGCTCCCAGGGGGGCACCGTCCGCACCGTAGAGGCGGGCGCGAATCCCGTGGGGTCCCTGGGCATCATGGCGCGCCCAGGCCAGCGCGAAACGGCCCCGATCCAGTGCGCTCACGCAGGGGAGGGCATCGTCCATGCCGGGGGTGGCATCGACGGTGAAGCCGGAGTCGAGGGGCTCACCCTCGGCGGAGTAGAAACGGCCCCGGACGATCCGCTGGCCGACGCCGTCCGTCGTCCAGGTAACCAGGATCCGACCATCGCTCGCGATCGCGAGGGAGGGTTCGGCCTGGTCGCCCGCGGCCTTGGGATTGACCGGGAATTCGTGGCCGAGGGGAGCGAACCCGCCTTCCAGGGTGGGGCCCAGATGGCGCATCAGGATGGCGCCGCCGCTGCCGTCCTGCCCGTAGGAGTTCCAGACGATCCAGGCGCTGCCGTCCGGGGCGAAGGCCACCGCGGGTTTCACTTGGCTTCCCGGCATCCATTCGTTGACGTGCATCTCGGTGCCGAGGGGACGGCCGAGGGGATCGAACAACTGCGCGAAGACCCCGAAGGTGCCGTTCTCCTGTCGGCGGCTGCCCCACGCGGCGAGAATCCGCCCATCCGGGGCAACGTCGATGCTGGCATCGACCTGACGGTTGGAAGTGAAGGTATTGGGGCGGACTTCCCGGACCTGGAAATCGCGCAGGGGATTCTGGGTGGCTTGCGTCTGCTGCGCGCCGAGGAATCCGCTGAAAGCGAGGATTCCGGCCGCACAGAGCATGCCCGGTGCATGGGGATGGATCACTGGACACTCCTGGTTGGAGGGGGGTGGGGGACATCCCACCATAACGCGAGACGGAATCGGAGTTAGGTCGGGTCCCCAATTTCCCGCTGATTCCGGGACTCTTCGGGGTTCACTCCCTCGGTCTCGGGGGCCTGGAGCAACTCCGGATCGGTCTCTCCGTACTCCTCGACCAGTCCCCGGATGCCCTCGCCGCTCTCTTCCGCCGCCCCCGCCAAGGCGGAGAGGGCGTCTCGGACCCGGGCGCTCTGCTCCAACATGCGGCGGATCTCGGCCAGGCGCCGTTGGGCATCGTTCCGGCGCGCGGTGCAATCTCGGTGCAGGGCCGCGATCAGGCCATCCCGAAAAGTCCCGTGCAGGTCGGACAGGATCGCCTCGAAGCGTGACGGTGCCGCGTCCCGGAAGGCGCCGAGAATCGCCTCCTGGAGCTGGTCCCGAGAGGCCCCGCCGAGCCGCCGAGCCTTGGCCGCGGCCGTGATCGGGCGGTCCCCCTCGGGAAGAGCGAAGAAGCGCCTCGTTACCTTGCTGCGGCTGCGCAGGAAGATCCAGTCCCAAAAGGACTTCCGCACGCCCACCTGCTCCACGGAGAAGGTGGGGAGGGGTTGGGGCCGGGGGACCGGAGAGGCCAAGCCGTCGTAGCTCTCCCGGGCCAGGGCGGAGAAATCCACTTGGGCGGCGTGGAGAGTGGCGCGCAGGGAGGTCGGGACCACGGACTCGGCGGGGCGCTGGGCCAGAGCCTGGCGGAGGAACAGGGAGAGTTCTTCGTCGTAGCCCCGGTGGAGCGGGGCGATCCGATCCTCGCGCAGCTCCGCGAGACTGCTGTCTTCTTGGAGCCAGGAACCGAGGGCCCCCTGGAGGGCCTGGGCGGTCTTTTCGGTGGCTGCCGCGGCCTTGTCGGCCACCGCTTCGCGGAGGGCCTCCGCCAGGGGGGCGAGGGTCTCCTCCCAAGCGTGGTCGTCGAGGGTCGAAAGGGCTTCGAGTTCCTCCTCGGCCCGTCGGGCCCGTTCCTGCATCCGCAGGGCTTCGGCTTCGAGCGTGCCGACCTCGGGGGCCATGAGCAGGGAGCGGAGTTCCTCGTGGAGGGCCTGGGCGCGTCGCAGGCTGTCGCCCAGGAAGGCGGCGAGATAGTCCGTACTGTTCAAGTAGTCGGTCAGATCCCGCAGGAAGGGGTCGAAGTCGTCCTCGGGCTCCGCCTGGCGGAGGCGACTGCTGGCGGCGCGGAGGAGATCCACCGGGTAGATCCGAAGTCGTCCCTCGTCGAGGGCTTCCTTGAGCGGGGCGCTCATCGCCAGCTGCTCGAAGGCTTCGATGATGCGGAGGGGGTCCTCGTGTTCCAGGCTGGGACGCAGCGAGCCGTCGGCTTGCAGATCCTTCTTGGAGGTGTCGAGATTGACGACCAGGAAGATGCGGCTGAACAATTCCAGGAGCTGGTTGAACTCCTCGAAGACCTGCTCCAGGAAGAGATTGTCGGTGCGGACCACGAAGATCGCGCAGGCCGCGGTGTCGCGGAATTCGCGGGTCATCTGGTCGTAACCGAACTTCATCCGCGTGTAGAGCCCGGGGGTGTCCACGAGGACGGTGCCGGACCGTTGGAGGTGCTCGGCGGGGAGCTGGACGTCCACGCGACGGATGGCCTCCGGGTAGTGGACGCCAGGATCGAAGGTCTCTCCGGTGGCCTCCGTGGCGCGGATCCGTTCCGCCAAGCGAGCGTGGGCGCGGAGGAGTTCCATGCGCATCGCTCCGAGGTCGCGGAGGGTTTCGACCCGCCCGTCATAGCGGGTCAGCCGGAACTCGCGATCCTCGGCGTGACGGACGTTCACCAGGCAAGGGTAGGCGGGGAGACTGGTGACTTCGCTCACATAAGCGGCGCTCATGGCGTTCATCAGAGTCGATTTCCCGCTCTTGAGGGGTCCGAAGATCAGGACATAGGCCCTTTGCTCCTCGACCTTCGTGGCGAGTGTGCGAAGTTGGTGCCGGGTCTCGCGAAGGGCCGGCAGCAGGGCCCGGGCGGCGAGGGTGGGATCGGAGTCCTCCAGGGCGGCGTCGGCCCGGTCCAGAACGGGGAAGAGTGGGCGGACGATGCGCCCGAACTCCTCGCAAAAACGATTCAGGAGAGTACGCACGGGCCGCAGCTTACTCCGTGGAGAGTGGGAATCCCAGGGGGAAAAACGGGCAGGAACGAAAAATTGATTATTCGTCAGGGTGGACTTTCTTAGGAAATCGCAAAAAAACCTGGGACGAAAGGGGTGGGGAAACCCAAGAGAGGGTTGGGATGGTTGTGATAAACCGTTCCGCTGGTTCCTTTCGGTCGAGGCCCTTCCTTCCATGAGAATCCGTCTTGGCAGGATCGGATGACGATTTCGGGAAACGGCCAAGGAAGCTGGCAGGAATCACTGGAGCGGAATGTCACATTTCACGGCGGGGCGAAAGCCCCGCCGACTTCATTTCCGCCCAGTGTGTAAGTTGCTCAGCGGGAAGGAGTTCCTGCCGATTCAGGGCAGGGTCAGCGAATTCTCCCGCGCTTGCACCCGCAACGTTAGGGTGCCGCTCGAACCTTCCACCTGGATGGAATAGGTGCCCAGGGGGAGTTCCGCCCGGCGGCTTTCTCCCGGGTGGATCCGAGCCGCCCAGAGAGGGAGGCCGCGCGGGTCGAGGATGCGCACCAGTCGGCTGCGGGGGGACGGCTCTCCTCGCTCGCGGAGGGTGAGGGAGTAGCACTTCCGCAGGAGGAGCTCCGGTACGGACGGGATTTCGGGCCGGGCGTCCACGACTTCGGGGAGAGCCATGCGCCCGGGCGCGGTGGCCATGAGCAGATAGCGCCGGGGACCGGCCTTGGGGAAGGTGAAGCGTCCGTCCCGGGCACTCAGGACCCGGGCCTCTTGCTGGAGGCCGCTCGGTTCGGCGAGGACTCGGTCCAGATCCAACAAGGACACTTCGGCGTTGGCGACCGGACGATGGGCGGTGGCATCGAGGACGAAGCCGGAGAGGGGGCGAGCGGGAAGCAGTCGGAGGGCGCCCAGATCATGGGTTTCTCCGGGGCCCAGGGCGATTCGCCAGACTCGGACTTCGGTCCCGGGGGCCTCGGCGAGGAGGTGGAGGATGCCGGAGGGAAGGCCCGCGATGTTCCAGTTCCCGTCGATTGGATCGAAGCCTTGGTCGGTACCCGTTCCGATCCGACGTCCGTCCAGTTCCAGATGGGGAGAGCGCAGTGGTCTTCCGTCTCCGTCGAGGAGGCGGAAGCGGATTCCGCCCAGCGCCTCGAGGGCGTTTTCGAGGGGGACGACGAAGCGCAGTTCCTTCTCGGGAGCGGTCACTCTTCGGGTGGCGAGAACACGACTTCCGAGGAGGAGGGCGACCTGGTAGGGCGGGGCGTGCTGAACCCGGAGTTCCCCGATCAGGCCTGGAACACGATCCTGGGCGGGGGAGAACAAGGACAGGGGATGGTATTCCCCGAAGCCACCGAGAGAGAAAGGGGAAGCGTCCTCGAGGGGAAGGCGATCTCCGGCGGAAAGGCTGCGCCCCGGAAGGCCGGAAGTGGCCACCACCGTCAGTCCGCCCACGCTCGGCGGAAGGCCGAGGGCGGGGAACAACATCCGACCGTCTGGCAGGAGGGCTCGAATACGGTGGAGAACCGGAAGCGGGATGGCAGGCGATCCGGGGGCAGCGATGTCCTCGGCGGGGGCAGGCAGGGCTCCGAGGGGAGCGGCATGCGGGGCTTGCTGGGAGGATGAGGAGGGTGCCCGGAGGGGAGCCTGGAGGGATGCCGAGGAAGCGGCCTCGACGGGAGTGGGACGGGAAAGGAGGAGGATCCCGGCCCCGGTGAGGGCGAGAGCGCCGAGCGCCAGGAGCGGAGTGGGCAGCCCGAGGGCGGGGATGGCGGGCGGCGGGGAAGGGATCGGGGCGGGGATCGCCGGGGGAGGGCCGACCGGGGGGAGGCGGAAACCGAGGATCGCGAAGAGCGGCCCTCCCCAGGCCTCGCCATAGCGTTTGCGGAAACGTTCCTTGAGCTTGGCGAGACCGCGCTGGATGCGGTTGCGGACTCCGGACTCGCTGATTCCGGTCTCCTGGGCGATCTCGGCGCAGGACATATCCCGAATGAAGCGCAGGGTCAGAGTCGTCCGGTAGGGCTCCTCCAGGGAGAGGAGGGCATCCATGACCAGCTTGTGGGCCTCGGCTTGTTCCAGGGGGCTCGCGGTTTCCAGCGCCACCGCCGGCTGGGAGGAGGAGGACGCCGAGATCTCCCGCCGATTCTGGGTGCCGTAGAGCTTGTGGTGGGCGATTCGGCGAACCACGGTGTGCAGCCA
The DNA here is from genome assembly GCA_964454065.1 of uncultured Planctomycetales bacterium. Taxonomy (GTDB): domain Bacteria; phylum Planctomycetota; class UBA1135; order UBA1135; family UBA1135; genus CAYVRL01. The sequence goes on from CAYVRL010000005.1 coordinate 14,441, forward strand.
GCCGCTCAGAGGGATCGGGTCGGCTGGCGGGGCCTGCAGGGCGACGAGATAGGCTTCGTGCACGGCGTCCTCGGCTAGGGACTCGTCCCGGAGAATGCGCAGAGCGAGCCTGCGCATCCAACCCATATGCCGGAGAAGGGCCTCGGCTTCGAGAGGAGGGGGGGAGGTCACGTGCTTCCCTACCATTCTTGGCCTTTTCCGGGCTTCGTGTCCCAAGTTTTTTTCGAGTTTCGCCGATAGAGGTCGAGAGCCTGGCGGGGTGGACCCTTGGGCCGTTTCCGCCAGGAAGTTCAATCGCCTGATAGGGGGCAAAATGAAAGCTTCAAGCCTTGTAGCGGCTCCGGTCGCGCTGATCCTGATCGCTGCGGCCCGACCGCAGTCCACGGTAGAGGTCCAGACGGTGCCGCCGCCCCAGGCGACCACGGGCTGCGTACTCTTCCATCGGCCGCCCGACACCCTGTGTTCCACCGAGTGCCCGGACCGGAAGGAGACCAATACCTGTAAACGCACGCCGGTTGCCTACTGGGGGGTCGACGGGACCATGTACCAGGTCTGCAAGGGGTCCTGCTCCATCTCCCCGACGAGTTGCAAGAGCATCCTGGTCACACCGCCCCACGGAGGCGGGGATCCCTATCAGACCTGCGAGGCGGAGGTTTGCGACGTTGGCTGTGGATTGGTGCCGGTCCAGGGCGGAGAGGCTTGCGCTTGTGGTGGGAGTCCCAACCCCTGAGCGGGGCAAGGATCATTTCGGGAGTCGCAGGAATCACTCATGGAAAGGAAACGCTTGCAATGGATGGTCGGCTGTGGGATCGCGATCGGCCTCGCCACCGTGCTGGGGTTGATGGCCGCTCCGAGTTCCGGGGAGCGGATGCCGGAGGGACTGCACCTGGTCTTCCAGGGGGACGTGGAGAGCCTGGAGATTCCGGCCATCTGGCACAGTCAGGAGCTGTGGCAGTTGGACGGGGAACCCTACAAGGATTCACAGGGGCATCGGGTCTTCCCGTCACATCGGGTGGAACAAGAGATCCTCTACGTGGATCCGAGGGAGTTCGCCCGGGTGCTGGGAGCCCTGCCGCACTGCTCCCCCCAGGCGATCGAGCTACCGGACGACGATCGGCTGATCCTCCACCTGGAGCACGGCTCGGGGCTGCTGGAGGTCTTGGACGCTCGCTTCCTGAGCCGCGATCCCGGGACTCGGAGCTACCTCTCCGCTCGGGAGATCCGGAAACCCCTGGGACCGGAGATGAACTCCGAAACCGGCGAGAGCACGGTCCTGATCGGCAAGCGCTGGTGCGCCTCCTACTTGGACCCCGGCACTCTCTTCACCCGCACGCCGCCCCAATCCGTGGGCCCCGGTTTCTTCGAGATGTTCGTCCATGGCGGCGGCCGCTTCTACCCCTCCGGTGATCTCATCGAGGGCCCCTTCCTCGGCTCCGCCACCCTCCACATCGCCCAATCCCCCTCCCACGACTACTACCTCTGGTTCTCCAACACCTGATGCCGGGGATCTTCTTCCCGTTTCCTGACAC
>CAYVRL010000006.1:0-15788 GCA_964454065.1 uncultured Planctomycetales bacterium
GTTGGTCGGTGACCCCCGAGGCACCAACGCCCGCAGCTTCGATGCCGATCCCCTGACCGGCCGCCCTCGGGTACTCTTGAACCTCGCCGCGCATGCTTCCCTGGACGCGTTGAAGATCTCGATCGTCCACGAGAGCATTCATACTTTCCAAACGCCAGGGGATGGCTCTTTCGCCGCCCGTGCGCTCCGCGAAGGGGAAGCGGTGGCCCTGACCCGAGTTCTACTCCCCGCGACCTCGGCCGCCGCCGCCATGATGTGGCCGGAGGCGAAGTACGCGACTGCGCGGAGAATGCGTGAGGCCTTGCTCGCGGCTTTCCGCGGCACTCTGCGGGACTGTGCCGAAAATCCCACCCACGGGAAGGACGCCGTCAACGAATGGCTGACTCTGGGCCACGCTCCCGCCCAGCCACCAGGTGCCCCGGATCGCTCCGGCTACTGGATCGCCACCCTGGCCGCCGAGTCCTGGTTGGCGGCCCACACCGACCTCGGTCCCCGCGCCCTCCTCCGCTGCTCCCCTGCCGAAGTCTTCACGACTTTGAGGTGAGGTGAAAGAGGAGTCCCACGAGATCGATCGCGTGGAATGATTTCCCGCCTTTTCGACGTTCCCACTCGTTTTCCAAGTTACGCTGACTAGAGGAGGGTCTCTGAGCAGCTCTCTCTCCGCAGTTGCCGCACCTCTGAGCAGCCTGTCTCCCCGTCAGGCAGCCCCTACCTACACGGCGCACGACATGTCCTTCCAGCTCCCGCCTGGTTTCCCCGGTCCCGCGAACGACCCAGTGAGTACCGGGATCTCCGAAAACGGCTTCATCATTGGAGAGTTCAGCGACAACGCCAACTCCTCTCGCCATCGGGCTTTTTACGCGTGGCGTGACACTCCCACAACGATCGGTCAGGTCGAGGTACCCCTCTCCATCGCGATCGGGGGTTCGTACGAGTATGTTCACGCGACTTCCATTGCGATGAATGAGGGAGCTCCGATTCTCGCTGGCTGGGTGACGAGTAGCCCATTTCCCCCCTGGGCTATTTCTGGCAACTCGGCGCCACCCCTCCCGCTTCTCCTGAAGTGTACTCCGCCAAGAATTCCTATTTCACCTATGCTAATGGTATCAATTCCTTGGGCTTCGCCTGCGGGAAGGTCGGCACGGTCACCGTAGAGGCTTACCGGCGTCTTCACGGCGCTTCGACATCCGAATCCTTGAGTCCCCTCGACGGTCATTCCTTCAGCGCAGGGAATGGGATCAATCTTTTCGGCACCACGGTTGGAGCCTCCTACAATCCGGATCTCGATCGCCAAGCAACGGTATGGACGAATCCATTCCCCTCTCCCCGTGCGCTCGATTTGCTGAATCCCGATCAACTACTTTCGGAAGCCTTTTCCGTCAACCGAGAGAGCTGGGTCGTTGGTCAGTCTCATACTCTTGTTCAGGGTATGTCCGTACCGCACGCAGTTCTGTGGCGCTCGATCCAGAAACCACAGGACCTCGGTACCCTGGCAGGGGATGACTCCAGCGTCGCTCTCGCCATCAATGATCCCATCAATGGATCAGGCAGCGAAGTCGTGGTCGGCTACAGTTGGGTTTCCGGAACTTCCGCGGAACGGGCATTCGTCTGGGACGACAACAATGGAATCATGGATTTGACGGCCCGAACCAGTGGCTTGCCCAACGGGCTGGTGGTCTCCCGAGCCACGGGGATCAACAGTCTTGGGGAAATCAGTGCCTGGGTGGAGGACCCCATCCACCACGCCAAAGCGGCCTTCGTACTGGAGCCCGACCTCAACGGCACCGCCCGTATTGGCCGGGTTCGAGCACCCTTTGCCGGCTCTACCACCTCCCTCCATGGCATCGGCTTCGACCCGGGCTCTACGGTCCTTCTCATTTGGGACACAGCCACCGGCCAGTTCTCCTCTCCTTGCGGTCCCAATCCTGCCTTGGCCGTTAATCCGAACGCCCACCCTCCTTTGGGAACGGTTACTGCGAATCCAGTTGGACGTATCGATTTTGTCTTTCCGGTTCCTTCCACCTCTTTTCAAGGGAGCGTGTTCCTGCAGGCGTACGCAACGAATGGACCGAGCTGTAAGGTGTCCAATCTCATCACAGAGATCGTCCAGTAATACTTCGAATGATTCGCATTCCCATCCCTTCTTGGCAATCTTTGCTGGCGTTCTTCCTGGCGACAACTCCTTCTTTCGCTTTGGCTCAAGGCGGAGAATGGACAACATCCTGGTCAATCTACGGATCTGATTACCAACAAGGGTTTGGGAAAGTTCTCCAAATACTTCCTGACATCGATCTGGATGGGGAACCCGAAGTCGGCATCGGAAGCCCCTTCGCTTTCCTTAATTCGATCGGTAGGGTTATGGTTCTTTCTGGCACCAGCCACATACCGGTTTATGATTTATATGGAACTTCCTCGGGAGGCCAGTTCGGTCAATCGATGGCGGGAATAAGCGATTATAATCATGATGGATTTCCAGATTTCATTATTGGAGAACCTGTTGCAGGTACAGGATTCCATCCATCAGGTATTTGTAGCCTTTTTTCTGGAGCGTGGGGGATTCCGCTTTTAACGATCCAAGGCTCTTTCTATGGGATCCGCGGCTTGGGAGATCGACTCATATCCACGCAAGACTTAAATGGTAACGGAACCACTGATATACTGGCTAGAAGTGCAGAGAATTACCTCGCCATCGATGGAAGAAGCGGGGGCTTGATTTGGATGGCGCCCAGCCCACAGGGTGATTTTTTCAGCCCGATCCTTTCACTTGATTATGATCTGGATGGGGATTCAATAACTGAATTCGTTGTAGGCGAAATAACCTCTCCTGTGGTATCAGGCATGCTTGCTGGGCATGTGGCATTACTCTCGGGAAGCACTGGTCGTATCATATGGGAATCAACCCCAGGCCAATTAGGGCTGTTGGGGAACTCCTTGGCCCTCCTTTCGGATCTGAATGGTGACGGTATCCCAGAAATCCTAGCAGGAGAACCTGACGATACCCTGGCCGACCATACCATTCCTTCAGAAGCCCTGATACTTTCCGGTTCCGATGGCCATGTGCTGCGGGTTCATTATCCGACATCGGATAAAGAACGAATGGGAATTTGCGTGGTTGGCCTTTCCTATGATCTTGATGGAGACTTCATTAATGACTATGGCATTTCTTTCCGTCCATATTTTCCACCATCCCCCTCCATCGATTTCGGAGTCATCCGCTTTTTCAGTGGACAAACAGGGGCCTTTCTTTCAGAGATTGAAGGCCCTATCCCCTTCACAGGATTCGGCGAGCAGGTCATTTCCTTGCCAGTCACGGCCCAACACCGATACCCAGAGCTTCTGGTCTCCTCATCCTGGGAAGATTCGCCAGCCAACCCGGGAGCGGGAATGGTACAGGCCTTTCAATTCCATCCCTTCCTCACCCTGTCCTCCCACCAGATCTCGGTGTCGAGTGGCCCTACCGTCGCGGTGCGGAGCGACTTCCCAGACACGGAGGCCGGGAAGTCCTTCGTAATCCTGGCTTCGTCCCATGGAAGAGGACCCACGATCCTGAGCGGTGTTTCGGTACCCCTGACCCGGGACGGCCTCTTCGATCAACTCCTGGGAGGCTGGCAGCCTCCGTTCGTCCAGTACGGGGTCGGCGTTCTCGACTCCCACTGAGACGCGGCGACCTTCCTCCACGCCAATCCCGCTTTGGCGCCACTGATTGGGCACAGCTTGTGGTTGGCCTCTCTGAGCTTCGATCCTCCCGCCGGACCCGCCCGCCTCTCCTCGATCGCGCAGGAACTACGCTTCCTTCCCTAGAGAAAAGAAGGAAAATCCTCTCCTGCCCCGATCACGGGTCAACTCTTTCGGCGCCCCGAGCCGCCATTCTTCTTGGCCGCCCGGTTGGCGGACCGCCAGCTCAGCGGGTGCTTCCAGTATTTCACGAGTTCCTGGATCCCACCTTCTCCAAAGCAGGAAAGGAAAGCTCCTTCCAACTCTTCGGCGCCCAGCTCGGGGCGACCGTTCGCCGACAGCGAGGCACGCCCAAGCCTTGCCACGGATCGACAGAAGTTGCGCAGGGCCGCTGGACGCTTCTCCATCCCGAAGGCCGCGATCGCGAACGCAAGGTGGGCTCGACCATCGTCGTATACGTTCCCCGCCGCACCCGCGAAGCCGCGCAGGGAGGGCATTCCATCCCGGAACAAGCTCCGCGTGGGCAGGCCGCGCCAACTCCCGTGTGACTCGGTGGACACGAAGCCGCTCCTCCCCCAGTTCGTCCACACCTGACCGTCGATGGATTCCTCCGCAACCGTGGCCATGCCATCCGCCAGCCAGAGCGGCAGCCGTCCATAGCGCTGTTGGATCTCGACCGCCGCAAGACCGTGGGCCAGCATGTGGACGGCGTTCACGGTCTCCCCGGAGGGGTCCTCCAACGCCACCACGAGCGGAGGGACGAAAAGGGTGAAGCCGGGCGCCTTCGCTGCTTCCTCCATGCTTTTCGCGTAGTGAGGAGCGGCCTCGCCGATCGCCGCGCACAGCGCTTGGTAGCGATCCCGATCCCTCAGCACGACGGCGTGGATCGGCTGCGGAGGAGTTTCGGACAGCGGTCCGAGCGCCCAATCCGTTCGCTCCAGTGCCTGCATCGCTGCCTTCAAGGTTTTCTTGCATTGACCCCGGGTACGATCGCTGTACAGAACCAGACGACCGTCCTTGGACTCCATCTTCCGGCAGCCGCGCGACTTCTCCGCGAAGACGCTCTCGAGGCAGAGGAGGATCTTGGCGCCGGGCAGCGGTCGGGCCTGGTGCTTCGGATGGAGTTCCGTCGTCTTCCACCAGCCGACGAGAGCCCCTTCGAGGTCCTTTCCGAAGGCTTCTTCCACCAAGGCCCGCACCTGCCCGGCATCGGGCTCGAAGAACGGTCCCCCATGGAAAGTCCGTTGGCGCAGGTCGGCGAGGGAGCGACAGAGGGTATTCAAACGTTCGGGCACTTCCTCCCAGGCGTAAGCCGCGAAGGCATAGGCCAATCTCGCCAGGGTTTCGTCGTAGTCCTGGGCACGGTAGGAAACCAGGCGAGGCAAGAGATCCCCGGCCCTCGAAACCAGGGATCTGGTTTCCTCGTCCCTCCACTCCATCCGGTCGGCGTCCACGGGGCCCTTGCGATACCAGTTGGCCAGCACCCGTCCGTCCATATGGTCTTCCCCCACGCAGGCCAATCCCTCACTCAGCCAAAGGGGCAATAAACCGTAGCGGTTTTCGATGGCGATTTGCATGCCGCCGTGAACCATGGCGTGAGAGAGATGATCCTCCGGTTGCTCGGGATCCCTGACGAAAACCGCGATCGGCGGCTCGTAGAGAATGAAGTTCGGCTGGTCGGCGCAAGCCGCCAAGTAATCCTGTTGCTCGGGGAGGGCCTCCCCCAACATTCCACAAACACGCTTCATTCCTTCTTGGGAATCGAGTAGACAGATCATCATCTCGGTTCCGTCGGAACCCTTTCCCAGGCTCTGATCGAAGGCCGCCAGGATCCCCTCCATCTCCGCGCTGAACCCTTCCGGCCCCGCCACCCCGCCATTGGCGAACAAGTGGAAGGATCCACGGGGGCCGATGAACTCCTGAAAGCCCTGGCTGGTACCGCGGAACAGGGGCAGAACGCGCTCCAGGCGTTCCTGAACCGCCGGTCCCTCGGAGAAGGACGACGGCTGGAGAGGGCTCGAAACCGAGAGGATGGTGGCTAGGACGATGGTGTTCATGGTGTTCCGTTTGGGCTCCTTCCTCCGAAAGGGAGGAACCCGTGCCCAGGACGTCGCCTTCTCCCCCCTTGGGGATTCTGCCGCGAAGATTCCGTGTCCCGGCATGGGAAGCCCCTCGTTCTCGGGAATGGGCGGGTGGGATGGGGCCGCCTCCCGGCACCTCGATCCTGCCCCCGCTGCTCTGCGGCGGCGGACCACTCCTGATCCAAGTTCTCTGGAATCCCGAGGCCGACACCGCGCTGCGCAAGATGAAAGGGGTGCGGATCGTGGAACTCGCCCTCTTCCTCCCCAGCCCGGCCCACGGAGACTAGAATCCGCCCATGGAACGACTGTTGTGGGTCAGCCTGGGGGGCGCATTCGGTTCCGGTGCGCGCTATCTGCTCACCGGCTGGGTGCAACGCCTCTTCAGCCCCAACTTCCCCATCGGCACCCTGGCCGTGAACGTGCTGGGGTCCTTCCTGCTGGCCGTGCTGGTGACCCTCGGGACCGAGACCCAGACCATGAGCCCCAGCTTGCGGATCGCGCTCACCACCGGAGTGATGGGCGGCTTCACCACCTATTCCACCTTCAGTTACGAAACCGCTTCCTTGCTCCAGCGCGGGGCCTGGGCGCTCGCGGCCGCCAATATCTTGCTCACCGTGTTAGCCTGTCTGATAGCGACCTTCCTCGGCTTCGCCGCCGCGAAGGCCCTCCTTCCCGATTAGGGCGGAACACCCCCATGCGAGTCATCGACGGCCAACAACTCCTGCTGCGGATCTTCATTGGCGAGAGCGACAAGTGGAAACATCAGCCGCTCGCTACTGCACTGTTGGAACGCATGCGCAAGGAGGGCTTCGCGGGCGCCACCGTTTTTCGGGGTCACGCCGGGTTCGGTGCCAAGAGCGTGGTCCACACCGCCAACCTCCTGCGCCTCTCCGAGGATCTCCCGGTCCTGATCGAAGTCGTGGACACCGAGGAACACATCCAGCGCTTGCTCCCCATACTCGACGAAATGGTTTTGGAAGGGCTGGTGACCATGGAGAAGGTCCGGGTCCTTCGCTACTCCCCGACCACAATGAAGAAAGAATGAGGACCACGAGTTCCCTCGTCCCCCTGCTCTTCGCGCTGCTCTGCCCCGCCGCGCCCGCCACGCCGCAGAGTGGGGTCCCCTATTCCACCACCGCCGACTGGGAGTCCTATCCCGGCGGCGTGACCACCGGGGGCGCCTTCGTGGACATCGACGGGGACGGTTTCCTCGATCTGCTGGTGGCCAACGGCAACGACATCCTCCGCCAGCACCTGGAGGTCTATCTCAACGACGGCGCGGGCGGCTACTCCACCAATCCCGATTGGCAGTCGGCGGACATCGACTACAACGGCCACATCGCGGTCGGGGACGTGGATCGGGACGGCTGGCCCGATGTCGCGGTCGCGGTCTTCCTCGGCCCGGCCGGCTTCGGGGACCCGGGACACGTGAAACTCTACCGCAACCTCGGCGGCACCCTCGAATCCACTCCCTCGTGGCGCAGCAGCGACTCCTTCGCCAGTTTCGCGGTGGACTTCGGCGACGCGGACGGTGACGGCGACCTGGATCTCGCGGTCGCGGTCGGCGAGCCCTACTACGGTTCCCCGGAAGCCAACCGCATCTACTACAACCAGAATGGCACGCTGGATACAGTCCCCGGATGGACCAGCCCGCCCGACCACGCGATGGGGGTGGCATTCGGCGACGCCGACGGCGATGGCGATCTCGACCTCGCCTTCTGTACCGCCAAGGGCCCGATGCGCGTCTACTTCCAGGGTCCGGGCGGCATGGCGACCACCCCGGGTTGGGAGTCCACCGACAACACCAATCAGAACGGCAATTCGGTGGCCTGGGCCGACACCGATGGCGATGGTTACCTGGAACTCGGGGTCTCCGACAACGATCAACTCGGGGGCGGCGCCGGGGTCTACAAGATCTACGACAATGGGCCGGGCGGGCTCGCCACGACTCCGATGTGGAGCAGCTACGTCGGTTATGTCTCGGCGATGGCCTTCGCTGACTTGCAACTCGATGGGCGACCCGACCTGGCGGGCGGGGCCTGGTGGGGCGGCACCCGGATCTACCTGGGAGGAAGCGGCGGTTTCCCGACCAGCCCCGACTGGCTCTCCTCCTCGGCCAGCGTCGTGGAATCGCTGTTCTTCGGCGATCTCGACAACCTGGCCCTGCGCGCGGTGTCGGCGGAGAGCCACGCCGGCAACGGCATCGCACGGGTCTTCTATCTGGACCATTCACCGGCGCGGACCATCACCGGGGTGCGCGCCGACGGGATGGCCCTGCCCCGGAGCGCCTGGTGTGCGGACCCCACGGCGGGCTGGATCGCCCTCGATCAGGCTCCCGCGGCCGTGCTGGAAGTGGATTACCTGTACAGCGAGGAACTCGACATGGGGGTGACCAACTGGGATCAGAGCATCGGCAATCTGGTCTTCCTGCGCTCCCCGCGAGTGGAGGTCACGATTCTCCCGACGGGTCCGAGCATCGTCCATCCCGGCGACAGCGTGCCCTTCGACGTGACTTTGACCAGCACCACGGCGCGCAATGAAAACCCGCGGCTGGCGGTGGTGGCTTTCCCCCCCGTCGGCGGTTATCTGTTGCTCGATCTGCACGACGAAGCGCTCGCGCCATTCGGCGGCACGACCCTTTCCTACACCCCGGGGGTGCCGCTCTCCCTGCCCCCCGGCTTTTTCGGAGCCTACGAAATGGCCGCTGCAGTACTGGAGAACGGGATACCGGTGGCACAGGATCGTTTTCCCTTCACGATCCAGTGAGTACGGATCAACGTTTCGGCGCGGAGTCCGCGGGAAGCGGGGCAGAGGGAATGGCCGCCGCCGCCGCGCCCGCCCCGGAAACCAGGAAGACCCGCCCCGAACGGTAACCGTTGATGCGGCTCCAGGCGGCACTGATCAGGAAGTCGGGATGACCATCACCGTTCACATCCCCGATGCCGGTGGCATCGAAACCCAGGCTCTCGCCGGGGAAGGCGCTGGTGAAGGTGCGGAGTAGTCTGCCGTCGCGGCCGGAGCGGAGGTACACCCGACCGCTTTCGGGCCCGCCGTCGGTGGCGGTCCAGGCGCCGACGATCAAGTCCATGACCCCGTCGCCATCGACGTCGCCGGCCAGCGCCTCGCCGAGCCCCAATCCTTCTTGCGGGCGTCCGGAGCGTCTGCGGAGGGGTTTGCCGTCCTTGCCGGAAAGCAGCACGTACTCCCCGCTTCCGGAGCCACCGCTACTGGCGGCGAAGTCGCTGGCGTAGATCTCCGGGATGCCGTCGCCATCGAGGTCACCGGGAACCGCGACGAAGAAGCGCCCGAGATCGAAGTTCCCTTGGTCGCCGCCGTAGGCCCAGATCAGGTGGAGCGTGGGACCGAAGACCGCGATGCGACCGCGCCGGTGGCTGCCCCCGTCCATTGCTCCGATCACCAAGCGAGTCCTCTCTCCCGCGGCCCGGCCAGCCAGGGCGGAACCGAAGTTCTCTCCGGCGGTGACCCCGTCGTAGACCCGGAGGTCCTTCCACGAGGAGCCGGAGTAGATCGTGACTCGTCCCGCGCCGCGCCCCGCGGGACCATCCTTTCCCGGGGCAGCGATCATCAGCTCGGGAACACCGTCGCCGTCCAGGTCGCCGGGGCCGCACAACTCGCGCCCGAACTGGTCGCCACGCGCTTCCCCCTGGAACTCGTGGAGGAGTTTCCCTTTGCCTCCCGACCAGACCTCCACTCTGCCGGTACCGCTCAGAGCCTGAGGAGCGCCGATCGCGTAGTCGGCGCGCCCGTCGCCGTCCAGGTCCCCGGTTCCACAAATGCACATCCCGTAGAGATCTCCGGACTTGCCGTCGTGGTGAGTGATCTCGGCGCCGCTCTTTCCGGAATAGAGGTAGACCCGACCCGCGGGCACGGCGCTCTTGCGCCCGTCGCCCAAGTCGCGAACGAAGGGGGCGCTGATCAGGGCGTCGTGTACGCCGTCTCCGTCCACGTCGCCCACATCCACCGTGAGCCAACCGAACTGGTCGCTGGGATGCTCGCCACTCCAACTGTGCAGGATGCTCACCCCGGGCTCGAGGAAGGCCTGGGACCAGTCCGGCGGCGGCGGCAGCAAGGGGGCGAAACGCGGATCTCCGCGCAGATCGTTCAAGGCGAAATCCATCTGCATCGCGAACCAGTCGTCGAAACCGGCGGCGTGGGCCCTTTCCAGGGCTTGGAAGGCCTTTTCCTGATCCCCGGACTTGGCCCACACGCAGGCCAGTTCGAAGTTGGCCCGCCCCGCGACTTCGGGGAAAGCCGCGGCCTTGCTGTCGGCACGCAGGGCGGTGGGGAGGTCGCCGATCCGACGACTGGCGCGGCCGAGCAGCAGCCAGGCCTGGGGATCTTCCGGGCGCAGTTCCAGGAGCTGGGAACAAACCTCGATCGCGTCGCGGGGTCGATCTTCCTTCAGCAGGGCCGCGGCCCGCTCCACGGTGGGGTTCCGGGTCGGAGCGGAAGGGGCTTGCGCAGCGGACACGCAGAGGATCAGAGCCACGGAGAAGATCATGTCAGTCATGGCCTCTTTACGGTGCTAGGATTCGGGCGCAGGCACAGGATCATGGTAGCTTCCCCCTCCGGACCGAAGGCTCCCGAGTGGGTTTATTACGACGCTTCCTGTTCCTCTTGCCGCAGGGCCGCGGCGCGTTTGCGAATCCTGGATCGCCGCGGATCCTTTCGACTGGCCCCCCTCGCCTCCCCGGCCTTCGAGGCCGCCATCCCCGCCGCCGCACGCCGCGACCTGCCCGACAGCTTGCTGGTCCTGCGCGCCGATGGGCGGCTCTTGTCGCGTTCCGCGGCCTTGCTGCACCTCGGCCGGAAACTGGGGGGGCGGTGGCGCTTCCTCGCCCTGCTCGCGGGCTTGTGTCCCTCCTCACTGCGCGACGCGGCCTACGATCACGTGGCCCGCCGCCGTCCCCGATCCAGACCGGACCGTTGACCCCACCGTGCGCGCTCCCCGATTCCCCTGCCTCCTCCTGCTCCTCGCCACGCTCTTCAACGCGGCCTCCGGGGCGGTGGCCCAAGACCCCCAACATCCCGATCCCCGCCTGGACTGGTGGCGCAGAGCCCGTTTCGGCATGTTCATCCACTGGGGGCTCTACTCCATCCCCGCCGGGGTGTGGGGGGACCAGAGTGGACACGCGGAATGGATCATGAATACCGCCCACATTCCGGTGAAGGAATACGAGAAGTTCCTGGATCGTTTCGACCCCCAGGATTTCGACGCGGAAGCGTGGGCCCAGGCTGCCAAGGGGGCGGGCATGGAGTATCTGGTCATCACCAGCAAGCACCACGACGGTTTCGCGCTCTTCGATTCCGCGGTCAGCGACTACGACGTCATGGCGACGCCCTTCCACCGCGACATCATGAAAGAGATCGCCGCCGCATGCCGCCATCGAGGGCTACGTTTCGGCTGGTACCACTCCATCATGGACTGGCACCACCCGGATTACTTACCGCGGCGCGGCTGGGAAAAGCGGAGCAGTGAAGGGGCTTCCTTTCCTCGTTACCTGCGCTACCTCCGTGCCCAGGTGAGCGAACTGCTCAGCAATTACGGCGCGGTGGACCTGATGTGGTTCGACGGGAACTGGGAATCGACCTGGAGCAAGGAGCAAGGCCGTTCGCTCTACGAAATGTGTCGACGACTCCAGCCCCAGGTGATCGTGAACGACCGCGTCGGCCCTCCGGGGAGCGGGATCGGGGATTTCGGCACACCCGAGCAGGAAGTTCCCGCCACCGGGATTCCCGGATTGGACTGGGAAACCTGTATGACCATGAACGACCACTGGGGCTACAACAGTCACGACCACCACTACAAGTCCACCACGCAACTGATCCGTACCCTGGTGGAAGTGGTTTCCAAGGGCGGCAATTTGCTGCTCAACGTCGGTCCCACCGCCGCGGGTGCCTTTCCCCCCGAAGCCCTCGACCGGCTGCGGGGCATCGGCGCCTGGATGGAGGTCAACGGAGAATCGATCCACGGCTGCGGAGCCAGTCCCTTCGCGGAGCTGGAGTGGGGGCGCTGCACCACTCGCCGCGAGAGGGAGGATTCCATCCTCTATCTGCACGTGCTGCGGTGGCCCGATGGCGGGAGCCTCGAACTCCCCGGCCTCGCCAATGAGCCTCGGAGCGCTCATTTGCTCGCCGCCGCGAAGATTCCTCTCCGCTGGCGCCGGGAGGGCGGCGTGGTGGTCCTCCAGGGTCTGCCCCCGAGCGCACCGGACCCGATCGACAGTGTGATCGCGCTCCGCGTCGAGGGAACGCCGCGTGTGCACCCAACTCCTCGGATCGAAGCTCCGAGCAGCGACTTCGTGGACCGGATCGGGGTGCGGATTCCAGTCCCCGAGGCGGGGGTGGAGGTCCACTACACCCTGGACGGCAGCGAACCGGACCTTGATTCACCCCTCTACTCCGGCCCCATCGAACTCAAGGCTGACGCCACCGTGTGCGCACGCAGTTTCCTCGATGGTGCACCGGTCAGCGGCTCCCGGCGCCGCTCCTTCACCCGGGTCTCCCCCTGGCCCGCGCTTCAGATCCTCCAGGCACGGGCGGGGCTCCGTTGCGAGATCTACACGGGGAAGTGGGAGAGGCTTCCCGATTTCGAGGAACTCGAAGCGGTGGAAAGCCATACTGTTCCGGACCCGTCCTTCTCCAGGACGGGCGTTCCAGAGCACCAGGGACGGCTCTACGAAGGCTTCTTCCTGGCCCCGGCGGACGGCCTGTATCTCTTCGCGCTGACCAGTGACGACGGAGCCCGGCTGTGGCTGGACGACCGCCTGGTGGTGGACGACGACGGCATGCACGCTCCCCTGCGGCGTCGGGGTTCGGCGCCGCTCGCACGCGGTTACCATCGCCTGCGGCTCGCCTGGTTCAACGGCGGCGGTCCGGGCAGCCTGACCCTCCAGAGCACCCGACTCGGCGTGCCTCCCCCCCAACCCGGTTCAGGATCCGGGAGATTCTTTCACTGATCGCTCTTACCGAGCGCGGCCAGGAGTCGGGCGCGGAAGGCCGCCGCGTCCTCGAAACCGAGATGCGCGAAGAGCTGGTGGCCGTCGGCGGCGTAGAGCCGCAGATCGGGAATCGAGCTGACCCCGTAGGCCCGCGCCAGCACCGGATCCTGGTCGGTATCGACCGCGATCACGGCGACCCCGGCCAGGACCTCCCTCACCGAGGGATCCGCCAAGGTCTCCTCCTTGAAACGCTTGCAGGGCCCGCACCAGGTGGCCCAGAAATCGAGCAACACCGGCTTGCCGGCCGCGCGGGCGGCGGCGATCGCGTCTCGGTAGGCCTGGGAAGCACCTTGCGGCAGCAGCAGGCCGGAGCCGTCGCTCTCCTCCACCTTGGCCGTCGAGGAAGGCGAGGTCCGCACCACCTCGGCGCCGAAACCCGCCTCCTTCACCGCGGCGATCAAGACCTGACTATCCAAGGAAGCACCATTCGCGGCGCTGACCCTGACCTGATCCTTGTCGTAATCCCAGGCGACCGCCTGGACCCCGTCGAGCGCCGAGAGCGCCGCGGAGACGTTGTTCGGTCACCCCATTCAGGTGGCACCGGAAGCGGACTTCTGCATACCCGAGATCTTCAGGACCAGTTCGGAGACCGGGGTCGATGCTGAGACGTCCGGGCTGGGATCCATCTCGGAATCCGATGGCGCACAAGCGCTGCCGAGCGCCCAGGGGAGGATCAGAAGCGCCCCCAGCCCCAAGGCACGCAGCAAGGGGGCGGACGACGCCTCACGGAAGAGAGTCGAGATGATGGTGGCGTCCATGGTTCCCTAGCCTAACGCCTCTCCCCGAAAGTTGCCCCACCGTTCAGGGCGCGAAGACAGAGAGAAGCAGGAAGAGAAACAACGTGAACCACCAGAGGCCGCGGGAGTTCTGGAAACGTTCCAGGAAGTGGAAGAGCAGCATGCCCACGACGAAATGAGCCAGGGCCGCGAGCAGGCGTTCCCACGGCGACATGCTCTGGAAGGAATCGAAGAGCACCGCCGCTCCAGTGTAGAGGCCTCCACAGAGAGCGACGCTCGCGCCACGCTCCGAGAGCATCACCAGGCCGACGAGAACGAGGATGCCGAACATGACTCCCAAAGGAGACCAGACCGCCAATCATAGAATCGCCTTGAGCAAACCATGAAAACCCTCCTGATCCTCCTTGGCTTCGCGGTCTCGACGACGGCGGCCTGTACTTCGCAACCGCAGCCCATCGACCCGGGACTTCGCGTCGGGCGGCAAGCAGATGGCAGCGCCGTCGTACCCACCGGCCAGGCGCTCCGGCCCTGGGGACGAACTCTGGAATTCGGTGGGCGACCGGTGGACCTGGCGATGGCCTCGGGCGGAAGCGCGCTCTATCTCAAGGACGACCGCGGGCTGGTCGTGGTGGACCCCGTCACCTGGAGCTTGCGTCAAGAGTTGGCGGTCGGCGAGGACGGCACTTCCATGTTCGGTCTGGCGGTTTCCGGCGACGGTCGCGCGGTCTACGTGACCACCGCGACGAACGCTCTTCGAGAGGCGCGGGTGGGGGCCAACGGCATCCTCACCTGGGGACGGCGAATCACCCTCCCCGGCCCTTCGGGGAACGATCGCTCCTTTCCGTGCGGCATCGCGCTCTCCCGGGACGGGAAACGCGCTTGGGTTTGTCTCTCGCGGAACAACAGCCTCGCCGAGGTGGATCTCGAGGAAGGACGCCTGCTCCACGAAATCACGGTGGGAGTGGCACCCTACGCGGTCCTCCTGAGTCCCGACCAGAGACGCGCTTGGGTCTCGAACTGGGGGGGGCGGGCACCCCGCGTGGACGAACTCCACGCCCCCTCCAGTGGCACTCCGGCCCTCGTCGATCGACGGGGCATCGCCGCCAGCGGGACGGTTTCGATCGTGGACCTGGAGGCGGGCCGCGAGCTCGGGGAGGTAGCGGTCGGCTTGTCTCCCAATGCCCTGGCCGCTCGCCCCGACGGCAGCTTGCTCTACGTCGCCAATGCCAACTCCGACACCGTTTCGGTGATCGACCCGACGATCGAGGAAGTCGTCGGGGTGCTCCCGGTACGCCCGGACTCCCTGCTTCCCTTCGGGAGCATGCCCAACGGGCTGGCCCTCTCCCCGGACGGCCGCCGACTCTATGTCTCCCTGGCCGGCGACAACGCAGTGGAGGTTCTCCGCCTCGCCTCCGACGGCCGACGGCTCAGCGCAATCGAAGGCCTACTACCCACCGACTGGTACCCAGGCAGCCTGCTGCTCGATTCCGCCGCCCTCTACGTCGCGAATCTCAAGGGGGTGGGCTCCTTGACCAAGCGACCTTCTCCGGAGGGATGGAACAGCCACTGGCACCGCGGCAGCGTGCAACGCGTCGAGCCGCCACGCGCGGCGGAACTCGCCCGGGCGACCGAGCAGGCGCGCCGTGCCGCGCGCCTGGCGCAGGTCGGCGCCCATCCGGGTCGTTTCCCGAGGATCCGTCACGTCGTGTACGTCATCAAGGAGAACCGTACCTACGATCAGATTCTCGGGGACCTTCCCCAGGGTAATGGCGATCCGAATCTGTGCAGTTTCGGGCGTGAGGTCACCCCCAACCATCACGCGCTGGCGGAGGACTTCGTGCTGCTGGACAATTACTACTGCAATGGTGTGCTCTCCGCCGATGGCCATTCCTGGGCGACCGAGGGCAATGTGACCCCCTATCTGGAGCGGTCCTTCGGCGGTTTCTCGCGCAGTTATACCTTCGGGAACGATCCTCTCACCTATTCCTCCAGTGGTTTCCTCTGGGATCACGTCCTCGACGCAGGGCTTTCCTTCCGCAACTTCGGGGAATTCGATGCCGCGGTCATCGTCCCTCCCAGCAACTTCGTCCAGGTCTATCAGGATTACCAGGAGGGAACGGGAAGGATCCACTTCGCGCACGACATCGGGGTCGCCCGGTTGCGCGCCCATTCCAATCCGCTCTATCCGGGATGGAATCTGGATATCCCGGATCAGGTGCGGGCATCCATCTTCCTGGACGCCCTGGGAGAGTATGAGAAAAAGGGATATTTCC
>CAYVRL010000007.1:0-15592 GCA_964454065.1 uncultured Planctomycetales bacterium
GGAACCCTGCTCGCGATCCTCGACCGCACCGGTACCCCGATGGGGGCCCGCATGCTGCGCGACTGGCTGCTCGAACCCCTGCTCGAGCGAGAGGCGATCCTCGACCGCCAATCCGGAGTCGCCGAACTGGTCGACTCTCCCCCTCTCCGCCGCGAACTGTCGGCCCTCCTGGAAGGCCTCGGCGATCTGGAGCGCTGCGCCGCCAAACTCGCCGGGGGCCGCGCCGGACCCCGCGATCTGGTGTCCCTGGCCGACTCCCTGGAACGGGTCCCTTCGCTCCGCGAGACCCTCGCCTCCGCGGCCAGTCCCCCGCTCCACCGTCTCCGTGCCGCCCTCGACCCCTGCCCCGAACTCCGGGCGCGGATCCGCGAGACCCTGGTGGACGCACCTCCCCTTCAAGTCGGCGATGGGGGTCTGATCCGCGACGGCCATTCTCCGGAGGTGGACGAACTCCGCGCCCTTGCCCGCGGCGGCAAGGAATACCTCACCGCCCTGGAACAGCGGGAGCAACAACGCACCGGGATCCCGAACCTCAAGATCGGCTACAACCGGGTCTTCGGCTACTACCTGGAGATCACCCACAGTCATCGCGAGCGGGTGCCGGAGGACTACGTCCGTAAGCAGACGCTCAAGAACGCCGAGCGTTACATCACTCCGGAACTCAAGGAGTACGAGGCCAAGGTCCTCGGCGCGGAGGAGGAGCTCAAGGTGCTGGAACTGCGGATCTTCTCCGAGCTGCGCGATCTGGCGGCGACCCAAGCCCCGCGGATCCTCGGAACCGCCTCCGCGCTCGCGGAACTGGACGTTCTGGTCGGTCTCGCGCGAGTCGCTTCCGAACGCGCCTACGTCCGCCCCGAGTTGCTCCAGGACTCCCTGGAGTTACGGATCCGCGACGGCCGCCACCCGGTGGTCGAGGCCGCCCTGGACGGCGAACCCTTCGTGCCCAACGACACCATGCTGGACGAAGATTCCCGGCTGGTGATCCTGACCGGGCCGAACATGAGCGGCAAGAGTACCTGGTTGCGGCAGACGGCGCTGATCGTCTTGATGGCCCAGATGGGCTCCTTCGTTCCCGCCGCGGAAGCCCGGATCGGTCTGGTGGATCGCATCCACACGCGGCTCGGGACCGGCGACGACATCGCCGGAGGCCAGTCCACCTTCATGGTCGAGATGGTCGAGACCGCGCAGATCCTGCGCAACGCCAGCGCGCGTTCCTTGTTGCTCCTGGACGAGGTCGGGCGAGGGACCAGCACCTTCGACGGCCTCGCCATCGCCTGGGCGGTCTGCGAACACGTCCACGATCGGCTCGGGGCGCGCTGTCTATTCGCCACGCACTACCACCAGCTCACCGATCTCGCGGAACGGCTGCCCGCGGCCCTCAACGCCAACGTGGCGGTGCGCGAGTGGGGGGAGGACATCGTCTTCCTGCACCGGATCGAAGCCGGGGGCACCGATCGCAGCTACGGGATCCACGTCGCGCGGCTGGCTGGCGTGCCTCCGTCGGTCCTGGACCGCGCACGGGAGGTACTGGAGCGACTCGAGCGGGAGGAGGAGGGCCTGAGCCGCCGGATCCTCGCCACCCCGCTCGCCCCCTCCGAACCCGGACCCGCCGTGGTCCAGCCCTCCCTCTTCGACCTGCTCGAGGACGCGGATGCGGAGCTATTGGCCGAACTACAAGTTATAAGCCTTGACTCTACGTCGCCGATCGAAGCCTGGAAGCTGCTCTCCCGGATCCTGGTGGCGCTTCGCAGAAAGGGCTAGCAACCCTTGCCGGGGGACGTAAAGAGCACTAAAATGGTGCTCCTTTCTGCGCCGCACGGCCGACATGGATTCCCGCAGCCCTGAGATCCCCTTCGAAGAGATTCTCGCCTCGCTCGAGGTGGAGAGTTTCGATCGCGATGCCGCTCGTCTGATGGCGCGGTTGGACCGCCGGTCCATGCGGGTGGCCTTCGATTTCCCCCGCCTGCCCCTGCCCGCCGGTTCCTCCTCCCCGCGCAGCCTCCTCGGCTACTACCGGCAGGAGGTCCAGCGCATTCCGCAGATGGACCGCGAAGAGGAGCGCCGTCTCTGCATGGGGGTGGAGTTCCTGTGGCGGCGCCTCAAGAAGGCGCGCCGCGCCGCCGGTTTTCCCCGCGAGGACGTGGAACGCTACCCCGGTCTCGGCAGCGCGAACTGTGTCACCTGTCCGCCGGGGCGCCAACGCCTCTGCCATGGCTGTGCTCCTTTGGATCTGGACGACGAAAGGCGCCAACGCCTGCTGCTGCGCCACCGGGAGTTCGTCGACGCCCGGAACGAACTGATCTCCCGTCACCTCTTCATCGTCTTCCGTCTGCTCCATCGTTACCGTCGGGTCGCGGTGGCCGAGGAGGATTTGATCCAAGAAGCCAACGTCAGCCTCTTCAAGGCGGTCGAGGGTTTCGACTTCACCCGCGGCGTACGCTTCAAGACCTACGCCGGTTACTGGGTCAACCAAGCCTTCCTCAACGCGATCTACAACCAGAGTCGGGTGGTCCGAGTTCCCGCCTACATCCAGAAGGCGATGAAGAAGATCCTCGACGCCGCCCCCGCGGTCGAGGGTCAGCTCGCTGATCGCGCCGGTCTCTCCCGCGCCAGCGGAGTGTCGGAGGACCTGGTCCGCACCGCTCTCAACGGGAATCGTTTCACCCTTTCCCTGGACAAGCCGATCGATCCCGCCTCGGGCGCGCGGATGGTCGACTTGGTGGAGGAGGAGAGTTTCGCGGTCGAACCGGAATTCGGGGAGCGCGAACGGTTGGAAGGACACCTCGAGAACGCCCTGGAGCGCCTCGATCCCCGGGAACAGACGGTGCTGGAACTCCGTTTCGGCCTCGGCGGTCACCAGGCGGAGACTCTCGCCCAAGTGGGGAGCAAGCTCGGCGTCAGCCTCGAGCGAGTTCGGCAGATCCAGAAGGCCGCACTCCAAAAGATCCGCGCTTCTTCCGAATCCCGCTTCCTCGAGCAGTACGCTTGAAGGATGCTGCCCCTCGCCGTCCTGCTGTTCGCCACGCCGCTCCAGGCCAGGGAGCGCCCACGGATCTACGATCCCAAGGCCGACGCTCCGGCGCTGATCGCGGCGGCGGTGGAACGTGCGCATCGCAATCACCAGCGCGTCCTCCTGATGTGGGGCGGCAACTGGTGCGGTTGGTGTCGCAAACTCCATCACACCCTGGAGAGTGACGCCGAACTGCGCCGCGAACTCCTCTACGAATACCAACTCGTTCCCATCGACTCCAACACCAACGTGGAGCTGGCGGTCTCCTATGGCGCGGACCTCCAGAGTTCGGGCGTGCCTTACCTGACCGTTCTGGACGATACCGGGAAAGTCCTGGTCGATCAGCCCACCGATCCCTTGGAAACCGACAACGGTCACGATCCGGCCAAGGTATTGGCCTTCCTCGAGAAGTGGCAGGCCGAAGCTCGGAAGGCAGAGGACGAACTCGGTTCCGCACTGGCTCGAGCCGCCAAGGAGCACAAACGGGTCCTTCTCCACTTCGGCGCCCCGTGGTGCAGTTGGTGCCACCGCCTCGAGGATTTCCTCGCCCTGCCCGAGGTCGAGGCCATTCTCGATCGTGACTACGTGGAGCTGAAGATCGACATCGATCGCGACCTCGGGGGCAAGGAAATGGTTCGGCGTTTCCGCGGTGCCCAGGGCGGGGGAATCCCCTGGTCCGTGATCCTCGACCCGACCGGCAAGCCCCTGGTCGATTCCGACGACGACGGCAGCAACTTCGGTTACCCGGTCGATCCCGGCGAGATCAATGCCTTCCAGGCCATGCTGGAGAAGACCCGCCGGACCATGAGCGACTCCGAACTCGCCCGGCTGCGCGCCCTGCTCGAAACCCGTGCCCGGGAGATCCTCGAGGCGCGCCGATCCCAACCGACTCCGCTTCGGAAGGAGCCTTCCGTTCCCTCGGAGCACGACGCGGCGGAATAGGCGCCGCTTTCCTCGACTCCGGTGTGGAGTCCCAGGTGGGCTATAATCCCACGCAGCCCGCATGCCCTCCGTTTCCGCCTCCAAACCCTCCTGGCTGAAGATGCGCCTGCCCACCGGGGAGGTCGTGTCCGATCTGCGCAAACTATTGCGCCAAAAGGGGTTGTTCACGGTTTGCGAAGAAGCGCGCTGCCCCAATCTGGGCGAATGCTGGGCTGCTGGAACCGCCACGATCATGCTGATGGGTGGGGTTTGCACCCGTGGCTGCCGTTTCTGCGCGGTCCAGACCGGGAATCCCCGGGGCTGGCTGGACGAGGACGAACCCCGGAAGGTCGCGGAGGCCGCGGAGATCCGCCAATTGCGCTACATCGTGCTCACCAGCGTGGATCGCGACGATCTGCCGGACTTGGGGGCGGGACACTACGCCGCCACCATTCGGGCGCTGAAGGATCGTCGCCCGGATCTGTTGGTGGAGGCCCTGACCCCGGACTTCCAGGGTCGGAGAGCCGCCGTCCATGAAGTGGTGGATGCGGGGCTCGACGTCTTCGCCCACAACCTCGAAACCGTGGAGGGGCTCCACCGCCGGGTCCGGGACGCGCGGGCTTCCTACTCGCAGTCCCTCGCGGTGCTCGCCGCCGCCGCCGCCCACCGCACCGGCTTGGTCACCAAGTCCTCGCTGATGCTCGGGCTGGGCGAGGACGAGGCCGGAATCCGCGCCGCCCTCCGCGATCTGCGCGGCGCCGGGGTCTCGATCCTGACCCTCGGCCAGTACCTGCGCCCCTCGGCGCGCCACTTGCCGGTCGCGCGCTACTTGCCGCCGAGCGAATTCATGGCCTGGAAGCGTGTCGCCGAACGGGAGTTCGGTTTCGCTTACTGCGCTTCCGGTCCCCTCGTCCGCTCCTCCTACAAGGCCGCGGAGCACTTCCTGCTGCGCCGCCGGACCGCCTCATGAGCGAACTCCTGCAAATCCTCGATCCCTCCGGGCGCAAGGTCGGGCCGGCGCCGCGCGTGCGCAAGGAGATCCTCCTGCGCATGTACCGGGCGATGGTCATGACCCGCGCCTTCGACGAGCGCTGCATGAAATTGCAGCGCACCGGCAAGATCGGTTTCTCGATTCCCAACCTCGGAATCGAAGCCGTCTCGGTCGGCGCCGCGGCCGCCCTCGACCCCGCCCGCGATTGGATCGCGCCCAGCTATCGCGACTTCGGAATGGCTTTCTTTCACGAAATGCCGATCGAGGCCATGATGGACACGCAGTTCGGCAATGCCGCGGATCAGAATCGTGGTCACCAGATGGCGGTGCACTTCAGTTTCCGGAAGCCGATCCCCTTTCTTTCCATCAGCTCGCCGATCGGCACCCACATTCCCCAGGCGGTGGGAATCGCGCTGGCCATGAAGCGGCGCGGCGAGGACGGCGTGTGTCTGGCCAGCTTCGGCGACGGCGGGACCAGCAGCCTGGGCTTCCATTCCGGTATGAATTTCGCCGGGGTGCTCTCGGCTCCCGCGATCTTCCTGTGCCAGAACAATCAGTGGGCGATTTCCTGTCCACTGGAAAGACAAACCGCCGCGGAGAACATCGCCGTCAAGGGGGAGGCCTACGGTATTCCCGGGGTCCGGGTGGACGGAAACGACGTGCTGGCGGTGTACAAGACGGTTCGAGAAGCGGTGCGGCGCGCCCGCGCCGGGGAGGGGCCGACCCTGGTCGAGGCCGTCACCATGCGCATGGGCGGACACTCCACCTCCGACGATCCCTCCCGCTACGTCCCCGCCGCTTTGATGGAGGAATGGAAGCGCAAGGATCCCTTGACTCGTTTCCGCGCCCATCTCCTCGAAAGCGGAGTGATGGACGACGGCCGTGCCGCGGAGATCGAAGGCTCCTGCGCCGAGGAGTGCGCCGCCGCCGCGCGCGCCGCGGCGGCCAAGCCTCGCCCCTCCCTCGACACCCTCTTCGGCGATGTCTATGCCGAGATCCCGCCGCAGCTCGCGCGCCAGCGCGATGCCTGCATCAGTCACCACGCCTCGCGCGGCGAAGGCGTCAGCGACAAAGGAGAATTCCCGCTGTGAGCGAAATCACTCTGGTCCAGGCGGTCAATGACGGCCTGAAGGCGAAGATGCGCGCGGACGAACGCGTTCTGGTGATGGGGGAGGACGTCGGCCCCAAGGGCGGGGTCTTTCTCGCCACCGAGGGTTTGACGGCCGAATTCGGAGAGGAACGCTGCTTCGACACCCCGCTCTCCGAGGATGGCATCATCGGAGTCGGAATCGGGCTTGCCTTGAACGGCATGCTCCCGGTCTGCGAGATCCAGTTCCAGGATTTCATCTTCCCGGCTTTCGACCAGATCGTTTCCGAGGCGGCCAAGATGCGCTACCGCTCCGGCGGGCAGTACACCGTGCCCATGGTGATTCGTACCCCCTACGGGGGGGGGATCCGCGGCGGCCTCTATCACTCGCAGTCGGGAGAGGCCTACTTCTGCCACACTCCGGGGCTCAAAGTGGTGGTGCCGAGTACCCCGGCGGATGCCAAGGGGCTCTTGATCAGCGCCATCGAGGATCCGGATCCGGTCCTCTTCCTGGAACCCAAGGCTCTCTATCGCGCGGTGCGCGGCGAAGTGCCGGAGGGTCTCCACCGGGTTCCTCTCTCCGAAGTCCGAGAAGTTCGCCCCGGCGACGACGCGGTGATCTTCTGCTACGGGGCGATGGTACCGGTATGCGTGAAGGCCGCCGAACGGGCCGCCGAGGCGCGTGGCGCCGAGGTCCGGGTGGTGGACCTGCGCACCTTGCTCCCTCTGGACGAGGACGCGGTGGTCGCCGCCGCGCGCGCCTGCGGACGGGTGGTGGTGGTTCACGAAGCCCCGCGGTTCTGCGGCTTCGGGGCCGAGATCAGCGCCTTGATCGCCGAGCACGCGATCGACTCGATGGAAGCTCCGGTACTTCGCGTCACCGGCTTCGACACTCCCTTCCCGAACACCCTCGAGAGCTACTACCTTCCCGATGCGCGCCGGGTCCTCGACGCGCTGGAACGGGTTCTCGACTACGAATAGCATCCAAGGAGATCCCATGGCTCTGGAATTCCCGCTTCCCGACATCGGCGAAGGCATCCACGAAGGCGAAATCGTGCGTTGGCTGGTCCCCGAGGGAGCCACCGTCGTCGAGGACGACCCGGTGGTCGAGGTCATGACCGACAAGGCCACGGTCGAAATCCCCGCTCCGGCGAGCGGCGTGGTCAGCCGCCAACTGGTGGCCGAGGGTGAGACCGCGAAGGTGGGGAGCGTGCTCTTCGTGATCGAGGACGGCTCCGCTCCGGCCTCGGAGCGGGCTCCCGCCGCCGCCGCGGCCCCTCCCGCCGCGGACCCCGTCGCGGCGCCGGTCTCCACCGCTCCCGCTGCGCCAGCGGGTGGTAAGGTGCTCGCCGCTCCCGCGACCCGGCGTCTGGCTCGCGAACTGGGAGTGGACCTGGGTGCGATTCCCGGCACCGGCCCCAAGGGTCGGATTCGCCCCGACGACGTACGTGCCGCGGCTCAAGCAAACGCGGCGCCCTCCGCGTCCGCGACGGCTCCGCCCCGGGCCGTGCCGACTCCGCCCTCCTTCCCCGCGTTCACGGACGGCCACGAAGTGGAGGAGATCCCCTTCCGGGGGATTCGGCGCAAGACGGCCGAGGCCATGTCCCGCTCCAAGAACACCGCCGCGCACTTCTCGGTGGTGGAGGAGGTGGATTGCACCGAACTGGTCGCCGCCCGCGCCCGCGCCCGCGAAGTCGCCGAAGGCCAGGGAATCAAGCTGACCTACATGCCTTACATCATGAAGGCGGTGGCGATCGGCTTGCAGGAGTTCCCCCAGCTCAACGCGGAGCTGGACGAAGGAAAGCAGATCATCCGGGTCAAGAAGTACGTCAATCTCGGGATCGCGGTGGATTCTCCGCAGGGGTTGGTGGTCCCGGTGGTCCGCGACGCGCACCGGAAGGGCTTGTTGCAACTCGCCGCCGAACTCGCCGAGGTCGCGGGCCGCGCCCGTTCCGGCGCCTTGAAGCCCGCGGACTTCAAGGATTCCACCTTCAGCATCACCAACGCGGGCAACCTCGGCGGCACGCTGGCCACTCCGATCATCAACTTCCCGGAGGTCGCGATCCTCGGGGTGCACGCCATGCGTCGCTTGCCGCGTTGCGTCGGTGAGGAGATCCTCCCTCGCCAGGTCATGAACCTCTCGATCAGCATCGACCATCGTCTGGTGGACGGTGCCGACGGGGTCCGTTTCCTGGTCCGGGTCCGGGACCTGCTGGAAGCCCCCGCCCTGATGCTCCTCTGAGTTCGGACCGAGGAGGTCCTCAGTTGACCAGGCGGATCACGATGAAGGGCGCCTGGTGGAAGAGACCATTGCGGGCCTGGGCTGGATCCTCGACCAGGGCCTCCAGGTAGATCCGGCGGCCGATGAGGTTGGTGGACAGCGGTGGACCGGTCGCGGTCCAGGTGCCGTTGGCGTCGGTGATCGAGTTGGGGATCGGAGCACCGAAATGACCAGGATCGGCGAGGCGGAGCCCCGAAGCGGGGTCGATCTGGAGGTACCCGAGGGCCCCCAGGGACCGGTAGGAAAGTCCCCAATCGGCCAGCACCACCAGCGGGCTGTTGGGCGTGGAATCCACCTGAACGGTAGGGACCTGGCCTTGCATGAGGTGCACGGGGCTATTGCTGGTGACCGAAATGAAACCGGTTCCCAAGCAAGGAGGGAGACTCGGTTCATGGACGATCGTCGGGGAGGGAACGATGAGGGAACCGCTGAGATCGGGCGACCAGGGAGCATCCAGCCGGTTCGAGAGTTGGATCGATCCAGTTCCTCCTTGGAGTTCCCCGGCGATGCGCAGGAGGTCCCCGGCCGTCACTTCGATGGTCGTTTGCACGGAGGTGCCCTTCGCGTAGGCCCTGAATCCGCCCGGGAGGGTGACTCGGCAACCACGGAGATCCAGTTTGCCGCTGTTGCCGCCGCCCGTGGCGTTGCCGCTGGCGCGCAGGAAGGTGGCGGCATCGGGGAGGAGATCTCGGCCGGAGATGAGTGTGATCTTGCCCCCGACCCCCGCGCTTCCGGCACCGTCGGCGTTGAGCGTGGGGCCCGTGAAGGTCAGATCCCCCTGGCCGCTCTGCATCCAGATCTCCCCGCCGATGCCATCACTACCTTGTCCATCGACACGCAAGTCCCCGCCGATCTCGATCGTTTCGTCGGAGGCCAACAGGATCGTGCCGCCTTCCCAGGCGAAGGCGCGTACGTCTCCCGTCTGTTGAATGGAACGTCCATCGACGTCGAACATGCCGCCGAATCCCTGACTCCCTTCGCCGCGCAAATCGACCAAGCCTTCCATGGTGACGGGCCCCATGGAGAAACAAGTGATGGTCCCGCCGCTGCCGGAGTTGTGGACGTCCTGGACCTGGAGGCTTCCCGAGATCTGATGGATTCCCAGGTCCGCGTCGAAGCTGAGGTCACCACCAAAACCATCTCGACCCCCTTGCGCCGAAATGTCCGCGTTGATGGTGATCCAGCTTCCCGCTGTGAAATCCAGCATGCCGCCGTCGCCACCGCCATAGGCGAGCGTGCCTAGACCTCCGTCGGCGAGGATGGTGGCGTTGATGTCCAGATCCTGGGCGGCCTCCACGGTCAAGTCGCCACCGTAACCGTCCGCACTGGCACTGAGATCCAACTTGCCGTTGATGGTGATGGAGCCGCTCGCGGTACTCAAGGTGACGACTCCGCCATCGAATTCGCCTCCGGTGGCATCGATCTTCTTGTCGATCACGAGAGAGCCACCAGCGATCAGGTCGATGTAGCCCCCCGAGCCTTGGCCGCCGCCGGAAGCCGCCACCGAAGTGATCGCGCCACCGATCGTGATGTCGGCCCCCGAATTGAGTTCCACGTCCCCACCGTCGGACGCGGCGGTAGTGCTGGAGGCCTCGACCTTGCCGGAGCCCAGGACTTCGATCGGCCCGTCGGCCAGGACGTAGACCCCTCCCCCTCCGTTCGGGTCGTTGTGGAGGATCTTGCCCTCGATCCGCACCGAGCCGGAATGGATCGCACTGGCGCGGACCTGGATGACCAGATCGCCCAGATTGCTGCCGAGGATCTTCGCTCCGCTCTGGATGGTCAGATCTCCCGCGAGGACCGTGGCGGCGTCCACGTTCCAGGTTCCGGCCAGGATCACCTCCCGGTCCCCGAAATCGAGGGTGCAGCCGTTGCCGATGGTCCAGCTTCCCGTAATCGTGATCGGATCGGCGGTGGTGGAGCCGAAGGCGCCCGCGTCACAGACCTGGGCGTCGAGGCTCGGGGCGAGGAGGAAGAAGAGCGGGAGAAGGAGGGAGGGGAGGAGGCGCATTCGAGGGTGGGATGAGGTGGAGGGGGAGCGATGTATCCAGCATAAATCGAAAAGGGAAGCTTGCCACCCGCATCTCGGTGGATTAGGGGGAGATCTGCTCGGAGTTTCTGCAACCCTTCCCACATGCCGTGAGGAAATCGCGGGGGGAGACCTGCTCGGAGGCCCCGCTGAAGGAGCGATGTCGTGAGCGATGTCTGGATGGAAGGCCTGCGAGCCCTGGTTGTCGGTTGGGTGGTCATCACGCTGCTGCGTTCCCATCGCTCCCGTCAGGTCAAGGGCGTGGCCGGCTGGCATTTCCTGCTGGCCGGTTTCCTGTTGATCTTCTTCGGTTCGGTGATCGATATCACCGACAATTTCCCCTCGTTGAACCATCTCGTGGTCATCGGGGATACCGAGACCGAGGCCTTCCTCGAGAAGATGGTCGGTTATCTGCTGGGTTTCCTGCTCCTGGCCGTGGGCATCTGGCGTTGGTTGCCGGGCATGGCCGAACTCCAGGAGCTCCATCGACGGGAGGCGGAGATCCAGAAGGAGAGGCTGCGCGTGCTTCGCGCGACGATGCGTACCGTATTGGACATCGTCAACAACGGCCTGAACCACCTCGAACTCGTACGGATGGAGGCCGAGGAGAGATCCGCCTTGTCCCAGGAATCCCTGGACTTGCTGGATCGGGTCATTCGGGAGACTTCGGAAGAACTGGTCCAACTCGGTTCCCTGGAGACCGTCTCGGAAAAGGCCATGGCCGTGGGGACCGGGATCGACTACGAATCCTCGGCAGGCGACCGCGGCTAGAATCCTCGCCGTGGGTGTACGCCGCCACCGCCTCGCGGACCCGGAAGGGGTCCCCTTGTTGCGCATCTTGCGCGAGGACGGGGGAGGTCTCTGCACTCCCTCCTCGGAAGGTCTCCCGCTGCTCCCGGAGGCCGAGTGGTTGCCCCTCTTTCGGGCGATGCTCCAGACCCGACTCCTGGACGAGCGGATGATGAAGCTCCAGCGCCAGGGGCGGGTCGGTTTCGTCGGCGCCGCCACCGGCCAGGAGGCCGCGATCCACGGCTCGGCGGCGGCCTTCGAAGCGGAGGACTGGGTCTTCAGCGCCCTCCGCGAAGGCGGAGCCGCCCTCCAGCGGGGCATGCCGCTCCTCGAATACGTCGCGCACATGTTCGGCAATGCCGAGGACACCGCCAAGGGCCGCCAGATGCCCAATCATTTCCAGTCCCGGGCCGCCCACTTTCCGAGCTGGTCCTCGGTGCTGGGTACCCAGCTTCCCCACGCCGTCGGGGTCGCGCTGGCCTTCCGGCGGCGCGGCGAGCCCCGGGTGGTCTGCGCTTACTCCGGCGACGGCGCCACCAGCAGCAACGGTTTCCACTCCGCCCTGAACCTCGCCGGGGTGTTTCGGGCCCCCGTGGTCTTCGTGGTGGTGGACAACGGCTGGGCGATCAGCGTGCCCAGCTCCCGACAGACCGCCGCACGCAGCTATGGCAGCAAGGCGCGTGCCTACGGCATGCCCGGCTTCGACGTGGACGGCAACGACCCTCTCGCCTGCTACGGGGCGGTGCGTGCCGCCGCCGAGCGGGCCCGGGCCGGAGAGGGGCCGTCGCTGGTCGCACTGCGCTGTTACCGCCTGGGTGGTCATTCCTCCAGCGACGACCCCAGCCGCTACCGGGATCCCGAGGAACTCGCCTACTGGGAGAAGCGGGATCCCTTGGAGCGCTTCGCCCGCTTCCTGGAGGAACGCGGACTCCTCGACTCCGGGCTTCGCGAATCCATGACCGCGGAAATCCGCGCCAGGATCGCCGCCGAGATCGAACGGGCCCTCGCCATCGGCCCGCCCCCACTGCGGACCCTGGTCGAGGACGTCTATTCCGCGCCGCCGCGGCATCTCCGCCGCCAGGTGATCGAAACCTTGCGGATCATCGCGGAGAAGGGGGAAGCGGAGGCGGTCGCGGGCCGTTTTCCGCTTTGAGCCCGCCTCCGAGCATCCCATCATCGATCGGAGGCATGCCCTTCCTTCCCTTGCGACCCGCTCCGCTCGCGTGGCTGATGCTCTGGATCTCGATTGGCACGGCGGGAGCCACGGTCCAGGAAGGGGCTCCGGTGCGGTCGCCGGAGAGGACGGCTCCGCCCCCCTTCGCGCGCGTCGGGTTGCGCGATTCCCTGCTCGCCGATCGGGCGGCCCGCCGGGGGCCCGCGGACGGAGTGGGGAAGGCCTGGCTGGTGCCGGAGGAATCCGATCTGGAGGTCCAGGCGGGGAGCGTGGGCCGCTGGAGCTTCGTCTTCGAAGCCGCGGAGCCGGGCATCTCCCCCCGGGGGGTGCTGTTCTTCCAGGTCTCACCCTTCTGGGGCTGGAGTTCACCGCAGACCACGGACCCCGGTGCGCCGGGCTACACCGAGGTGCAATGCGAGGTGGAGGGTGCGCGATTCCAGACCGCGGTTTCCGACCAGCAGCAACTCGCGATTCGTTTCCTCGAACGGGGATTGCGGGCCGGGGAGCGACTGCGCATCGTCTATCACGGGAACGCGGATCGTTTCGCGGAGGCCCATTCCCGGTTCTGGTTCTGGGTGGACGGCGACGGCGACGGAGTACGGGGTCTCGTGCCCGACTCCCCTTCCGTGCGCGTGTTACCGGGCCCCGCCGCCCTTCTGGTGGCCACCTTGCCGAGTACCGCCGAACCGGGGGCGGTCCTTCCCCTGACTCTCGCCCTGCTCGATGCCCGCGGCAACGACGGGGTGGCCGAGCGAGGCGACTTCTCCTTCGCTCTTCCCGAAGGAGTGGAGCTGGTCGGTGGGGTTCCCATCGAACGGGGACTGGGACGGGCCCACTTGCGTTTTCCCCACCCGGGCGTGTACCGGATCCGAGTCGGCTATGGCACCCTGGAAGCCGAATCCAACCCGGTGGTGGTTCGTCAGGGGGTGCCGAAACTCTTGTGGGGAGACCTGCACAGCCACAGCGCCGTCTCGGATGGAAGCGGCGACCCCGACGATCTCTTTCGTTACGCACGGGACGCGGCCGGTCTGGATTTCGCCGCGGTGACCGATCACGACCACTGGGGGATGCCCTTCCTCGACGCCAGTCCGGAGTCGTGGAGGGCCGCCGAGGAGACGGTTCACCGTTGGAACGATCCCGGCCGTTTCAGCGCTTTCCTCGGCTACGAGTGGACCAATTGGATCCATGGGCATCGCCAGGTGATCTACGGGGGAGATCGGGGGCCCTTGCTCTCCAGCCTGGATCCGGCGACCGATACCCCCTCCGAACTCTGGGCCGCTCTGCGTGGCCACGACGCCCTGACCATCGCTCATCACAGTGCCGGCGATCCGATGCCGACCGACTGGAGGATTCCACCCGACCCGGCCATGGAGCCGGTCACCGAGATCGTATCGGTACACGGTTCCTCCGAATCCGCGGACGGTCCCGGAACGATCGCTGGATTCGTTCCCGGAAACGGGGTGCGCGACGCGCTTCGTCGAGGCTATCGCCTGGGACTGATCGGCAGCGGTGACGAGCACGATGGCCACCCGGGCCTGGCCCGGCTCGCCGGACCGAGCGGCGGCCTGGTGGCGGTCTTCGCGCCGGAGAACACTCGCGCGGCGATCCTCGCGGCATTGCGGGCGCGGCGTTGTTACGCCACGAACGGGCCGCGGATCATCCTTCGCTTCCAGCTCGGGGGGGTGAACATGGGCGGCACCCTGCCACCGGGCCCTGCCCCTTCTTCCTTGCCCCTGGTTTGCCGGGTAGTCGGTACCGCGGCGCTCGATCGGGTGGATCTGATCTACGGGGGCCAGGTGGCGGACACCATCCCCGCCGGGGGTCGCCGCGAGTTCTTCTTCCACGCTGAGGTTCCCCCGCTGCCACCCGGCGCCTGGGTCTATCTGCGCGTGATCCAGCAGGATGGGGGCACCGCCTGGTCCAGCCCCATCTGGGCGGCAGCCGAGGAGGCGGGAGTGAGGGATCAGAGCAAGGATTCCAGCTCCGAAAAGTAGGAATCGAGAATGGCTCGTTTTTCCTGTTGGATGGCATCCCAATAGGGGTTCCATTGCGATTGGGCGGAGGGCGGGAGACCGAGTTCGGCACAGGCTTGCCGCGCGGCGCACTCCGCGGGCCAGATGCGCAAGCGCCGCTCCAGGGCCATCTCGTGCAGCGCCCGCCGTCGCGCGGCATCCGCCTTGGCGAGCAGATCCGCGGGAAAATCGCTTCGGTTGAGATTTCCGCCGAGAACCTGGAGCAAGTACTCGGGCGGGGCTTCCAGCCCATGGGTGAGAAGTTCCTCCCGGCTGATCGTGCCGTTGGCGACCGGCATCTTGCCCCATTTCCTCCGCAGGTTCTCGGTGCCTCCGAGAACTTTCATGACCAGAGTCACGTTGTCCCCGACCACGTCCATCCATTCGTAGGGATCGCGAACTTCCCAGCCACGGGCCTCGGAGTTTCCGAATCCTCGAACGAAGGCCTTCGTCCACGGATCTTCGCCCCAGGTCAACCCCTGCCAATACTCTTCACAGGTTTTTCTGCTGTCCTCGTAATCGGCTTCGGCGCGCTGGCGGACCAGCTCAACCATCTGCGGATCCTTCCACCACGGCAGAGCGCCGGTACCCCCGACGATGATGTTCTCGTTCTTGGTGCGGAGTGCGTCGTAATAGGCTCGCCACTCCTCGGGTGTGTTGGGAGTAGCTTGCTTCTGTTGGGGCGGTTGCTGTCTCAGCTCCTGCTTCGTCGAGGAGATCCGCACGCTCTGCCCGGGCCTCAGGGAGTCGAGGTCCATGCTGGTCTTTGTGAGGGAGGTCGATACTTGGGGAGAGGCGACCTCCTCCGTGGACCTTTGGTCCTTCGGAGCGCCGAGTGCTCCGAAGCGAAGAATGAAAAGCGCGAAGAGCACGGCGAGGAGAATCCCGGCAGTGATTGCGAATCGTTTCATCGGACGAGCTCCCAACAGGTTCCACAGGAGAAAGTGTAATCAATTTGGCCTCCCAGGTTACTCGATCCGTCGATCATCACGATATGGTCGACGATCTTATTGCTGGCCGGAGTACAGGAAATGAGGTACGAAAAGGTGTACCCAACCACCCTGTTGAGGATCCCATGGTAATGGTCAATAATAATTGTTGTCCTTCTTGGATGGGTTCCATCCCGAGCCTTGGCAATCCGACCCAAGTCCGGAGAACGAAACGGAACCATCGAATATACAACTTTGACCGTTTGGTGGACAACTTCCATTTGTCAAGTTCCCGATCGCCATCTGCGAATTTCCAGGCAAACATCCGGGCGCGGCCAAGGAAACCGCAACCGTTGCCGGGCACGTACT
>CAYVRL010000008.1:0-15579 GCA_964454065.1 uncultured Planctomycetales bacterium
TCGGGACGCAGCCGTGCCACCTGGGACCGCACCCGGTCGACTTCCTGCGCACGCAGGGGCTCGAGCACCCGGCCCGTCGCATCGATTCGCTCGGCCACCTCCACGATCCGCCGCCGTGGCTGGGCAGGCCGCGGCGGGGCGGGTTCCAGTTCGTAGAGTCGCTCGCGCTGCTGGCGACCGATCGCGAGGACGTCCGCGAAGCCACGGGTGGTGACGAGAACGACGCGGCCCAGTCGTCCCGTGAGCAGCGCATTGGTGGCCAGAGTCGTGCCGTGGACCAGATGCACCGCTCCGCTGCCCATGGGATGGAGCGCGTGCAGGGCCTGGAGCACCGCGAGGGCCGACGTCCGCGGAGTACTCGGGAACTTACGGACCCGCCACCGCCCCGGACCCGCGGGCAGGACCGCGTCCGTGAAAGTGCCTCCAGTGTCCACGCCGACCCGCGTTCGGGACATGGGCGGCCAGGATAGCGGCTTCCGCTCCGCGGACCGAGCAGGCGGGGAAGCAAGGAGAGGACGACGGAAGAGGAGGACATTTCATTCTTCTTCGGCGGGAGGAGCCATGGCGAGGATCGTTGGGGGCGCGACGAAGGGATCGCAGGCCGAAAGAGCGCTCTTCCGGTTCCGCCAGCGGCTGATCATGAACCAGGACAGCGGAAGCACTCCTCCACAGACGAAGAGGGCGCTACCCAGACCGCGTAGCCACGTGAAGAGCTGGAAAGCCGTGCCCTCGATGTATTCGGGAGAGCGGGCCGCGGCGTACCCATCCCGCAATACGACGAACAGTTGATGGAGACCGACCGGAAAGAGGTCGAGGAGTACCATCGCCCCCAGTCCGAGGTTGAGGCACCAGAAGGAGCGACGCAGGAGACGGGGATTCCAGCGCTCCGGCTCGATCAGCCAACGCGCGCAGAAGAGCATCGAGGCGATCGCGAGATTGCCATAGACCCCGAACAGGGCCGCGTGGGCGTGGTTCACGGTCAAATAGGTGCCATGCTGATAGTAGTTCACGATCGGCAGGTTGATCAGGAACCCGAGTACTCCCGCTCCCATGAAATTCCAGAAGTTCACTCCCACCAGAAAGAGGAACGGTTCCGCGAGTCCGAACTCGGCGCCACCGATGCCGCGGCGACGCAAGGCCGCCATCGCCCCCCCGGGCAAGCTCCGAAAGCGCCAAGCCTCCACGGTGAGCAGGACCAAAGGAACGACCTGCAAGGAGGAGAGGACTCCCCCGAGAGCGATGGTCTCGATCGACTTCGCGTTCCAGTAGAAGTTGTGGCTGATCCCGACCAGGCCGGAGCCGAGAAACAAGACCGCGGCCAAGTACACCACCCGCGAGGCCACGAGATGGCTCACGAAGCCCATCAGGTACAGGAAGTAGGCCACGATGATCGTCGTGAACAACTCGAAGAAGGCTTCCACCCACATGTGGATCGTGCACCAGCGCCAGAAGTCCGCGATCACGAAGTTGGTGTCGGGATCGGCGACGAAACTCGCGCTGAACATGAAGAGAATGCCCGCGATGGAGTAGACCATCCAATTCGGCAGGGACCAGGACTGCTTCCGGCGGAGGAAGGGCCACAAGCCCCGCACCGTGATCACCAGCCACAGCGCAAAGGCAAAAAAGAGCAGGTACTGGAAGAAGCGCCCCAGTTCCATGAACTCCCACCCCTGGAGGCCGAACCACCTCCAGGAGTCCCCCAGGAGCCCCGAAACACCGAGTGGAATGCCGATCAGAGTGCCCAGGCCCACCACGAGCAACGACCAAAAGAGGCCGTTCACCCAGGCGAGCTGCCCACGGGGTTCCGGTCTACAGATCAGCGGCAACACCCAAAGGGTGGCGGCGAACCAACAGATCGCGATCCAGAGCACCGCGATCTGCGTGTGCCATGCCCGGGTGACGGTCTCCGGCAGGACGCCCGAGAAGTGGAAGCCGAGGGCGGAGAAGAAGCCAACGAAGTCGGCTACCGTGAGCAGACCGGCGCCCACCTGCACGGCGAAGAGGAACGCCGCCACCGCGAAGAACTTGTAGCAGGCGCGCTGGGTGGGGGTCGGTCGGGAAGCGGCAACCGCTGCGGCGGTAGCCAAGGGCGGGGCCTTGGCGCGCTGCGCCTCCAGGACCGCCTCGCGATCCATCTTGCCGTAGAAATAGAAGACCACTCCCATGGAAAGGACCAGAGCCAGCACACCGATCAGGCTCCAGAACATCACCCCTGCGGTGGGTGTGTTGCCCGCCAGGGGATCATAGGGCCAGTCGTGGGTGTAGCTCGCTCCGGTGCCGGGGCGTTCCGCGGCGCACATCCATCCTCCCCAGTAGAAGAACGCCGCGAGCTGATCCAGCTCCTTCGAATCGGTGATGGAATTCGCGGGGCCGAGCGCAGCCCCCCCCGCCAGCTCTCCCTGGGCTCCGAACTCTTCAGCCAGACTCCTGCGCAGATGCCGGAAGGCCCCGACCTGGGCAGGACTCAGTACGACGTGCTCAGCGACGGGATCGTAACGATTGCGGTGGAGTTCCTGGCGGACCCGTTCGCGCACCAAAGCGGCCCGATTCCCTTCGTCGGGAAGACGCTCCTTCCATTCCCGGTCCCGGACTTCGGTCAACCAGACGGCGCTCGAGTGCAAGGCCTCCGCGCAAAAATCGGGGCCACGCAAGGCGCCGTCTCCGAGGAAGCTGCCAAACTCCATCAGGCCGTGACGGGCGAAGACCTGCTGACCGTCGGAGATCGCGTGCGCGGGGAAGACCGTTTCCCCGGTTTCGCTGACGAAATCCACGATCGGGGGCGCGTAGCGGTAGGTCTGGTAGCCGATGTAGGCCACGACCGTCACGCTGACCGCGACGATGATCACGAACACCTTCCACCAATGCCGCCGCTGATCGATCCACTTGATGAAGTTCATCGGAGGGGTTTGGGAGGGGATGGGGGAGAGAGAGCGAGTGGCGGGAACCGGCAGTCTATGATCCCCCCATGCGAGTGCTGATCGTCGAGGACCAGGCGGAGCTGCGTGCCCACCTGCGGCGCTGCCTGAGTGACTGCGGTTACAGCGTGGACGAAGCCCCCGACCTCGCAACCGCCGACCTGCTCTTGCGATGCCGCGATTTCGGGGTGGTGATCCTGGACCGGCTGTTGCCCGACGGAGAGGGCATCGAACGGCTGGCTGCATGGCGGCGGCGCGGAATCGACGTTCCGACCATCCTGCTCACCGCGCTGGACCAGGTCTCGGACCGGGTGGAGGGACTGGAAGCCGGCGCCGACGACTACCTGGCCAAACCTTTCTCGATGGACGAGCTGTTGGCGCGCGTGGCGGCGGTGGCGCGACGGCGCGGCGCGGGTGTGCCCAGCAAGGTCCAGGTCGAGGACCTGGAGATCGACCTCGCCCGACGACGAGCTCGACGCCCTGGCTTCCGCAACCGCGCGGGTCGTGGACGACCTCTTGCTCTACGCGCGGATGGAAAGCGGAAGTACGCCCTTGCGCCGCGAGCACCTGCGCTTGGACCTGCTGATCGAAGCCCTGGCTCCACCCGAGGCCGGGCTGGTACTCGAAGGAGGGCCCACCGAATGCGCCGTGGACCCCAAGCTGTTCGGCATCCTGCTGCGCAACCTCTTCCAGAATGCCCTGCGCCACGGCGCCGCGGCGAAGAGCGGAATCCACATTCGGCTCGACCCCGACACCCTCCACTACGAGGATCGCGGGCCAGGCTTCCCGGCCGCGGTCCTGCGCAGTTTTTCTTCCGGGCAGGGTTTCCTCTCCTCCCAGGGCGGCGTGGGCCTGGGTTTGACGATCCAGCGGATGATCGTCGAGGCGCACGGGGGCCGCATGCACGTCGAGAACTCCGCGGAGGGCGGGGCCCGGATCGACTTCCACGGTTTTTCGCGCTAGTTCAGCAAAGTATCAGCTTTCGGGATTAGCCTGCGGACATGCTTTCCCTCTTCCTGCTCCTCACCTGCGCCGCTCAGGGGACGAAGCCCGCAGTTCCCTCCCCCCAGGCGGATCGCATTCTCTTGAACGCGCAAATTTACACCGTGGACCCGCAACGGCCCTGGGCTCGGGCGATGGCCATCGGCGAGGGAAAGATCCTTTCCATAGGCAGCGAAAGGAGTGCACGCGCCTTTCTCGGTCCCCACACCGAAGTAGTGGACCTCCACGGGCGGATGGTCATGCCCGGGATCGGCGACAGCCACATCCATCTGCTGGAGGCACACCACCCGGCGGCGGGCACGGTCATGCTGGAATCGGGGCACCCTCTGGAGAGCTACGTCCCCCAGATTCGCGCCGCCGCCCCCCACCAGCTCGGAACCCGCTGGGTACTGGGTTGGGGGTTTTCGATCTTCGACGTGCTGATCGACGAGATCTTCCTCGCCCGGCCCCCGGTGGCGATCCTCGACGACGCGGTTCCCCATCGGCCGGCGGCGATCATGGAGGAGACTTCGCATGCGGTCTGGGCGAACGCCCTGGCCCTGCAAGCGGCGGGAATCGGACCGAACACCCCGGATCCGCCGGGGGGCGTGATCATGCGCAGTTTCTGGACCGGGAAGCCCAATGGAATCCTGATCGATACCGCGGGCGAGCAGGTGATGGATCTGGCCCTGGCCCGCAGCCCGGCGCTGGACCGGCTCAACCGGGTCGCGCTGCGGATCGGATACGCCCACGCGGCCCGCAACGGCATCACCGCGCTGGCCGACGCGCGCTGCTACTGGAAACGCGGCTACGTGGAGGCCTACCGCTGGGCCCAGCGCAACGGGGTGATGAGCGCGCGTACGGTGCTGGGTCTGTGGGCTTACCCCGATCTCGACGACGACCTCCAGATCCCGCGGCTCGCCTCGATGTACGAGAATCGTCCCGGATCGCGGTTGCGCATCACCCAGATCAAGCTCTACAGCGACGGGATCACCACGATGAGCACCGCGGCCCTCCTGGCCCCCTACCACCATCTCCGGCTCAGCGGGCCACGCGGTCTGAACTATTTCCCACGGCCCCGTCTGAGCCGCTATCTCGACGCCCTCGAGGGAGTGGGTTTCGATTTCCACATCCATGCGATCGGGGACCGCGCGGTCCATGAGGCCCTGGACGCCGTGGAGCTCGCCCAGCACCGCCACCCCGCTCTTCCTCCGCGCCGCCATCGCATCACCCACCTGGAACTGGTGGATCCCGCCGACATCCCCCGCTTCCGGCGCCTCGGTGTGATCGCCGATTTCCAGATGTCCTCGGACTTCGTGCTTCCGGAACACGAGTTCGATCTGGCGCCCTTTCTGGGACGCCACCGCATCGCCGAGCGTTCCCTGCCCTTGCGCGATCTGTGGGCCAGCGGAGCCCACGTGGTTCTGAGCAGCGACTACGACGTGGGGGCACTCTCTCCCTTCGTCGGAATGCGGAACGCGCTCTGCCGCGGGGCGCAAAGCCTACCCGACGTGGCCGCCGCGATCCGCGCCTACACCCTGGAACCCGCCTACTTGATGCGCTTGGAAACCGTCACGGGCTCCCTGGTGGCGGGGAAATCGGCCGACTACATCGTCCTCGACCGGAATCCCTTCCAGATTCCGAAGCAACGGATCGGGGAGACCCGCGTCTTGCAGACGGTGTTGGAAGGCCAGGAAGTGTGGCGGGCGCCCGGCTACTAGCCCCCTTCGCCCAGGGTGACTTCCAGGCCGACTTCTCGGCCATCGCGCTCGATCTCCAGGCGTACCTGGTCGCCCGGTCGGTAGGCGGCGAGCCGGGAGATGAGATCGTCCTGGCTGCGCACCGGGTGGCCATCCACCGCCCGAATCACGTCTCCGAGCACCCAGCCCCCAGAGGCATCCTGATGCAAGGGGCGCAGCCCAGCCTGATCCGCGGCGCCCCCCGGCAGGACCTTGTCCACCACCACTCCCTCGATGCGGTTGGCACGGGCGAGGCGATCGGGGAGCATGGTGATCCCGAGCGCGGCGCGGGCGGGCTTGCCACTGCGAATGATCCCCGGCACCACCCGGTTCACGATGTCCACCGGAATCGCGAAACCGATCCCGGCGCTGCCGCCGCTGGGACTGGTGATCATCGCGTTGACTCCGATCAAACGCCCCGCGCTGTCGAGCAGCGGCCCCCCGGAGTTCCCGGGATTGATCGCCGCGTCGGTTTGGATGACGCCGCGGATCGGGGTGCCCGCGACCGATCGGATCTCTCGGTCCAGACCACTGATGACCCCAGTGGTCAGGGTGTGGTCGTAACCGAAGGGATTCCCGATCGCGAAGACCTTCTGCCCGACCTTCAGGTCCTTCGAGGTTCCGATGGGGAGCACCGGCAGTCCGCCGGGCGGAGCGTCGATCTTGAGGACCGCCAAATCCACGCTGGCGTCGTAGCCGACCAGACGTGCCGGGTATTGGTGCTGATCGGTGAAGAAGACGTAGGCGCGACTGGCGTCCTTGATGACATGGAAGTTGGTGACGATGAAACCGCGGGCATCCCAGACGAAGCCGCTGCCCTCTCCCTGCGGGTATTCCACCGCGTTCCAGCCGAAGGGATTGCGCCGGAGCTCGGTGGTCCGGATGTGAGCCACCGCCGGGCCCACCGCTTCGAAGAGCGCGATGGTGGCCTTCTCCTCCTCGGAGAGGTCCCCGCGCGCCGCCACCACCCTCGGCCGAGCCGCGGGATCGTGCAGCGGACCGAAATGGAAGAGCCCGGAATGCCAGACCGAGGCCAGCGCCAGCCCCAAGGCCAGGAGGGCGAGGAAAAAGGGCCCGCGAGAGGAGGCCCGGGGCGGCGGCGCCGGGAAGGGAGCTTCGCGTAGAGGAGTCATGTGGCCGGAAGTGGGTCCTGGAGTGCCCTCGGCTTGCTGGGGAAAGGGAATCAGTCCGGGAACAGGATCGCCCCGGCTTCCTTACGGGCACCGCGGGCATCGCACACCGCAAAAGTCTTGCTTCCGGGTACCCCGATCATCCGCGCGTTGCCGTAGAGGCCGTCCTTGCGCAGCGCGTAGAAACTCAAGTTGAAGGCGGGCCGCTTGCGGGCTTCGTCCC
The DNA here is from genome assembly GCA_964454065.1 of uncultured Planctomycetales bacterium. Lineage (GTDB taxonomy): Bacteria > Planctomycetota > UBA1135 > UBA1135 > UBA1135 > CAYVRL01. Next base: position 6,989 of record CAYVRL010000008.1, read on the forward strand.
ACAATCCGGGCTGCCAGGCCCGCTGGCGCTGGACTTGGTCCGCCACGCGGCGCAGGGCGTGGAGGCAGGCCTCGAGCGGAGTGTCTCCGGCCCGCATGCGTTCGACGACCAACCAGGATCCCCCGGAGAGGATCGCCGCCTCCCCGCGTCCGGTGGCACCGGCGCTGCCCACTTCGTTGTCGCAGTAGAGACCGCAACCGATCAAGGGCGAGTCTCCCACCCGTCCGGGAATCTTGAACGACAAGCCGCTGGTGGTGGTACAGCAGCCCACGTCCCCATTCGGGGCGAGGACCGAACAGTGGATGGTGCCGTAGAGGCGTTCGAAATCGGCGTTGCTCGCTCCCTTGCCCTGGGGCGAGAGCCAGTCGTCGTCCTGGGAGCGCGAGGCCCGCCAGCGCCGCCAGATGGCCCGCGAGCGCTCGGTCAACAGATCCTGCTCCGGGAATCCATAGGAGAGGGCGAAACGCTTGGCGCCCTCGCCGACCAAGAGGACGTGGTCGGTCTCGTCCATGACCTTCTCCGCCACCTGCGCGGGATGCACGATGTCCTCGATGCATGCCACCGCCCCGGCGTTGTGACGGGGGCCGTCCATGCAGGCCGCGTCGAGCTGGACCACGCCCTCCTCGTTGGGCAAACCGCCGTAACCCACCGAGATGTCGTTGGGATCCGCCTCGACGATCGCGACCCCGCGCACCGCGGCGCTCACCGGCCGAAGCTTCTCGTCGGTGGCGAGCCGCAGCGCCTCGGCGACGGCTTTCACCCCGTTGGCGGAGGAGATCGCCAGCGCACCGCCCGCGGCGCGCCCCGCCCCCCGCGGCATTTCCTGGGAGGCCGGGGAAACCGCGCGCGCGGTCCGGGACAGGGCACTGACCAGCAGCCCGGCGCCCGCGGCACCGAGGAGCTGACGACGGGAGGGAGGGTGGACTGCCATGCGCAGAATCTAACGCCGGGATTCGACCCGGGGATTCACCGCCGGTATTCCCGCGCCCGGCCCGCCTCGTCCAGGATCCGGTAGCCGTCGGGAAGGGCTTCGAAATCGAAGAGAGGGCGAGGGGCTGCTCCGCCAACTGCTTTGCGGGTTCCCGGCCGCGGAAAGACCAGTTCGCCGCCCTCCTGGCGCCCCCGCAGGTCGAAGGAACGGCCGTCCGCCCTCCAGAGCCGCAAGCGCAGGCGTCCGAACCAACCCTTCGCCATCACGAAGTGCTCGTGAGGAGTGTCGCAAACCAACCACTCTCCGAAGAGGAAACGCCCCCGGTGCCCGCCATCGGCCCCATGGAGGATTCCGACATAGGGGCGGAAGGGAGAGGAGCGGGGACAGGCCTCGGGGTCGGGCAGGAAATCGGGGGGAAGATCGAGCGTTCCCCGCCGCCATTCCGTGTCCATGAACGCTCTCCAGCCCTGGTCCCGCGCGTGCTCGTTCAGGAACCGGAAGGCCAGCGGCGGGGCTTCCGCGAAGGCGTAGGTGTAACGGCGCACCGGCGTTCCATCCTCGAGGACCAGGAGCTGAAGGCGGGCGGGGGTCCAGCTCCCCTCGGCGTAGGCGAAGTCCCCGCGGCTTCCGAACCACCAGTGGCGGGCACGGCCGTCGGCCTGAAGCTCCAGGACGTCGTGCCCGGCGTAGATCCGCTTGCCCTTCCCGATCGACCAGTAGTCGCGGGCCAGGAACCCTCCGGCGACCACCCGGGCGCGAAGGAAACCTTGCCCCGTGCGCCCATCCTTGTGCTCCGCGCCGAGGAAGTCTCCGCTGAGTCGCGCCCGGATCTCCGCGAGGTTGGCGGCACGAGGTTCCTCCTGGGTGAGTACCGCGCCCGGAGTGGGAGACGGCGGCGGGGGATGGGACTGCGCGGCGACCGGGGCCGCCAGCGAGACGGCGAGGAGAGGAAGCACCGGAAGGAACCGGGTCATCGCGGGACTCCATACCAACGAGCGAGCCGCTCCGGGGCAACGCCGAGGCGGAAGAGGAGCGGAAAACTGCGCCAGCAGAGCACCGAGCGCCAGGGCCTCCGCTCGAAGCGGCGGGCCGAGGCACGGACCTCGGCGGGAAGGACCCGAATCGGTCCGAGGGCACGGAGACGGCGCGCGAAGACCAAGTCTTCCATCAAGGGGAGAGCGGGTACCCCGCCACAGCGCCAGTAGGTCTCCCTGCGAGTGAACACCGCCTGATCCCCGTAGGGAAGCTGGGCGCGGCGCGAGCGGCGATCGGCGATCCGCACCAGACGGCGCGTCCAGAAACCGGCGTCGGGACTGGGCTGATGTCTGACCCGAAAACAACCCCCGCTCCACCGCGAATCGGCCAGGGTCTCCTCGACCAGGGTTGCGGCGTCCTCCGGGAGTCGGCAATCGGCATGGAGGAAGAGCAACGCCTCCCCCGAAGCTCGGGCCGCTCCCGCCTGCATCTGTGGACCGCGTCCGCCTTCGGCGAGCAGGACCCGGTCGGCACCCGCTCGCGTCGCGGCGAGCACCGTGTCGTCCCCACTGCCGCCATCCACCACGACGATCTCCCATTCCCCGGACAAGGCGTGGAGCGCATGCAAACAGTCCCCGACGATGGCTTCCTCGTCCAGGACCGGAAGGACCACCGAGATCCTCATCAGCGGCGCAGGCGGATCACGCGGCGCAAGAGGCGCGCGACGGTGGGCGAAAGCTGGCGCCGCATCGCCAAATCACCGAGCCGTCCCCACACCGATGCCTGAGTGGGATAGGGGTGGATCAGACTCGACAGATCCCTCGCTCTCCAGCCCCGAGATACGGCCAGGATCGCCTCTCCGATCAGCTCGCCCGCATGCGGGGCGACGACCGTAGCGCCACGCAGGCGCCCGCTCTTCTTCTCGATCACCAGTTTGGCGAAACCCTGGTCCTCCCCATCGAGGATCGCGCGGTCGATCTCCGAGAAGTCCATGCGCAGGGCCTCCAGTTCACAACCGGCCCGTTCGCTCTCACTCTCGTAGAGTCCGACGTGTGCCACTTCAGGCATGGTATAGGTACACCAGGGCATGGTCAGAGCGCTGAGCTTGCCTCGACCGAAGAAGAAAGCGTTGCGCAGGACGATCCGGGCCATGGCATCGGCTGCGTGGGTGAACTGGTAGCTGCCCGCGACATCCCCGGCGGCGTAGATGCGCGGGTTGCTGGTCCGTAAACGGTCGTCCACGGTGACACCTTGACGCTCGAAGGCGACCCCCGCCTCCTCCAGGCCCAGCCCCTCCACGTTGGCGGCCCTCCCCATCGCCAGGAGGAGGATCTCTCCCGCGGCTTCGACTTCGACTCCGTCGCGCTCGGCGACCACCACCTTGTCGGCCCCTCGCTGCTCGACGCGGACCATCCGCGCCCCGAGCTCCAGCCGAACCCCATCCGCTTCCAGGGCTTGCTGCACCAGGGCTGCGGCCTCCGGATCTTCCCGAGGAAGGACCCGAGGGTCCATCGCCAGCACCGAGACCTGGCTGCCGAAGCGAGCGAAGGCCTGGGCCATCTCCACCCCGATCGGTCCGGCTCCGACGATCACCAGGCTGGAAGGAAGCTCGGTCAGAGTGAAGAAATCCTCGTTGCTGAGATAGCCCACTTCCTCCAGCCCCGGAACCGGGAAGACCAGGGGGCGGGCTCCGGTGGCGATCATGGCCCGCTTGAAGCGCAAGGAACGGCTGCCGCCCCCGTGCAGGAAGACCTCGACCCGGTCCCGAGCGCTGAAGCGACCGGCTCCGAGGAAGACGTCCACCCCGAGTTCGGTGAAACGGGCGGCGCCGTCGTGGTCGGCGATTCCGGCGCGCAGACGGCGCATCCGCTCCATGATCGCGGGGAAATCGGCCTCGACCGAAGAAGCACCGCGCAGGCCTAGGGCCGAGGCACCGCGGGCCTCCCCCAAGGCCTTGGCGGCACGCAGGAGCGCCTTGCTGGGCACGCAGCCGGCGTTCAAGCAGTCCCCGCCCATCATGCCCCTTTCGATCAGCGCCACCCGCGCTCCCAGACCAGCGGCTCCGGCGGCCGCGACCAGACCGGAGGTCCCCGCCCCGAGGACCAGGAGGTCGTAACGCCGCTGGCCAGCGGGAGCCTCCCAGTCGGAGGGAGCCACCGCGGCACGCAGGGCACGGTCGTGGGGGTCGTGCGGAAGAGTCTGGATCATCGTTGGCTTTTCAAGGAACGAGGAAAGGGAACGGAGAGGGGACGCGGAAACCGGGATCCACGGGCAGGAGCGACCGCCCCTTGCGCGGAGCTCCGACGCCAAACCCCAACCGGAATGAACCACTCCTGAAGGAGTCCCCCCTGGCGCTCCCGTGGATCCCGCCGCCCCAGGACGACGGGGAGGACCTGTCGAGGTAACACGGGAATCAGGCTCCGGCCTCGGACGGGGTGGTGGAAGCCTCCACCACTTCGGGAGCGGCGGCCGCGAGGGAACGGCGCGCGAGACGAGTCACGAGAACGGTCACCACCACGGTGGCGAGGAGGCCGACGATCTTCATGGCCTGGCCGGCGGCACCGGCATCCGGAGTCCCGCCCGAGAGCAGTTGGCTGACATCTCCGACGGTGGAGCCCAGGTAGACGTACATCAAGGTCCCCGGCAACATTCCCAGGAAGGAACCGACCAGGAAGTGCCGCAAGCGCACCCGAGTCAGGCCGAAGGCATAGTTGATGACGGTGAAGGGGAAGACCGGGGACAGGCGAACCAGGAAGAGGATCTTGAAGCCCTCGCGCTCGATGGCCCCGGCAAGGGCCTGGAAACGACGACTCGCGGCCATGCGCCGCTCGATCGAGGGCCGCAACAAACCCCGGCCCAGCAGGAAGGCGAGCGTGGCGCCGAGGACGCTGGCCGGAGAGACCAAAGCGGAGCCCAACCAAGGACCATAGATCGCGCCGATGGCCAGGGTGATCAACGATCCGGGGATCATCAGCACCGTGGCGACCACGTAGACGCCGCCGAGCAACAAGGCACCGAGGAGACCCTGGCCGCGCACCCAGTCCACGAATTCCGGGAAACGATCCAGGGGAAGGAAGACCCAGGCCGCGGCCGCCGCGGCCAAGATCACCAGGAAGAGGAGGAACTTCTTCACTTGCCGGGGATTCGACATCCCCGGCGCCACGTTACGCCAATCCGCGCGGGAGGACTAGCGAGCGGCTCCCAAACCGATCACGCCGGAGGCGACCCGGGCACCCGCGTGACCGGTGGGTTGTCCGAAATCATCCGGGGCGGCGTGGACGATGATCGCCCGACCCAGGATCGAATGAGGACCACGGAGAGCGATTTCGGAATCCAACCGCCGATAGTGGGCGGTGCCGTCCGGACCGGCTTCCAGGTTGCCCAGATCCCCGACGTGGCGCTGGGCGGATTCCGGAGCACCATGGGGCATGCCTTCGGGGTTGAAATGACCGCCCGCGGACTTGCCGTTGGCGGCGCTGACGTCCCCCCATTCATGGACGTGGAAACCATGCGATCCCGGAGTCAGTCCGTGGACCGTGGCTTCGACCAGAACGCCTTCGGCTCGCTGGGTGAAGTGGACCACCCCGCTGATCCCTTCGTGGCCTTCGGTCCCCTGCAACACGCAAACCGCGCTGGAACCACTCGGGGCACCCATCCCCGGCATCGCGCAGGAGAGGGCGAAGGGAGCCAGGAGCAGAGCGACGGTAGTGAGAATGATTCGCATTTCGCCGATTATACTCGCGCTCCCGAACGGGAAGGCATTCCGGGGCGGGACTCAGGCGGCTTCGGCGTCGGCCTCGGTGGCCAGGGCGCCGCCGCAGCTCGAACCGCAACCCGCGGTGCAGGCGAAGCAATGTTCGGCGGTGACCACCGCGGCCTCGCTCAACACCCCCAGCCTTCGCGGATCGGCGAGGAGTTCCTCGAGGGTCCACGGGGATCCTTCGGGTCGGCGCAGCGGCAGATCCAGGACCAGATTGAAATCGCAGTCGTAGAGGCGACCGTCCCAGCGCACCGACAAGGCGCTCCGACACATCAGCCCGGGAAGGGTGGCGGGGTTGAAGCTCCGGCGCAGGAGAGCCTGGTAGTCCTCCAGTTCACCGCTTCTCTCGAGCGCATCCCGGAAGCGATGGATCGCCTGGTTGGTGATCGTCACGAGCCTGGTGAATCGAATCCCGGCCCGTTCCCGGAGCTCGCGGCGGTAGTCCTCCTCCAGGGCGGCCTGTGGGGGGGGCAGTTGGGGCCCGATCGGGTTGTAGACCAGGTTCAGGGCCAATTCCGGGCGACGACCGAAACCCACCGAATTCAGGAGGCGCAGCGCGCGAATGCTCTTCTCGTAGACCCCGCGACCGCGTTGTCCGTCCACGTTCTCCTCCAAATAGCAGGGAAGGGAACAGTAGAGCACCACTCCTTGCTCGGCGAAGAAGGCGGGGAGATCGGCCTGCCCCGGCTCCTCCTGCACCGTGAGATTGTGACGGACCAGGACTTCGCGACCGAGGGTTCGCGCCCCGCGCACCAGGCGCCGGAAGCCCGGATTCAGCTCCGGCGCGCCACCGGTCAGATCCAAGCTGCGCAACCCTGGTTCGTGCTCCAGCAACTCTAGGATCTGGTCGATCAGGAGCACTCCGGCATTGTCCTCCGGACCGCCGTGCGCGGGGGAAGCCTCCACGTGGCAGTGGTGGCAGGCCTGGTTGCAGAGACGCCCCAGATTGCATTGCAGGGTGGAAACCGCGCCCGCGCGATGGAGCGGGGGAAAGTGGTCGGGAGCCTTGCCGGCGGTCTGAGCCATCAGCAGCAGCAGCCTTCCCCGGAGCCAGGGGAGGGGGCGGGGTCCCCGTCGCCGAGCCCTTCGCGGTCCAAGCACGTGAAAAGGCCCTGGTAGGGCTCCCTGCCCAACAGGGCGTAGGTCTTGGCGCACACGGGGACGCGCTCGCCTCGCTCGTAGAGATGGTCGTCGTCGTCCCAGACCTTGCGGAAGGGACCGCGGTAGATCACGGACTGACCCTCGTGCACGCACGGGCCGTGCTTGCCCTTGTAGGCCGCGACGGTCAGGGAGCGGAAGGCGATCCCCTCCACCACCCGCCAGGGATCGGCGCCCCGGGAGAGCACCTGGATGCCATGGAAACCCGCTTCCTCGAAAGCACGCAGAAAGGCCCGCTCCTCCAGGGCGCCGCTGATGCAGCCCGCCCAGAGTTCGGGATCCCGTTGCATCTCCAGCGGCACCTCCCGATCGCAGACGATGTCCGAGATCACGGCGCGTCCCCCGCGCTTCAGCACCCGGAAGATCTCGCCGAAGAGGCGTTCCTTCAAACTGGGGGCGACCAGGTTCAACACGCAATTGGAGACCACGACGTCCACGCTGTCGTCGGTGACCAGGGGGCGTACGCGGCGCAGACGCTCGATCTCGGCTTCCAGGGCCTGGTAGTCGGCGACGCTCCGCACCGGATGTTCCGTGAGCCAGTCGTCCAATCGGTCCAGATCCAGGGCCAGGTCCTCGATCCGCCCGCGGCGGAACTCGACGTTCTGCCAACCGATCCGGCGCCCGACCTCCTCGCGCCATTTCCGCGCCAGGGCCAACATGTCGGGGGTCATGTCCACTCCGATCACGTGGCCCTGGGGTCCGACCACCTGGCTGGCGATGAAGCAGATCTTGCCGGCACCGGAGCCCAGGTCGAGGACCGTTTCCCCTTCCCGAACCCAGCGGGAGGGATCTCCGCAACCGTAATCGCGAGCCAGGATCTCCTCGGGGAGGACCTCCAGATAGCGCGGGTCGTATTCGACCGGGCAGCAGAGCCGAGGCTGAACCGCGTGGGCGCCGGCGGCGTAGGTGGCGGCCACGGCGCCGGCGACCGCGGAGGGATCTAGTTCTTGCTGGTGGGAGGAATCCATTCGTTCAGGGACCAGTCGTATTTCAAGTACGAGAGCCGCACCCGTTTCAGCCCCGGCGCCTGAGCGACCGCGGGGGGACCGTAGGCGGCGAGCAGGGCCCGGATTCCGCCAGGGTAACGCTCCAGCTCGTCCTCGCTCCAGTCGAAGATCTTCGAGACCCGGAGTCCTCCATCGTGGAGGGTCTGCTCGTTCTTGCTCGGATCGGCGAGGAAGCGGCGTGCCTGGTCGTCGAGCTGTGCGTCGAGCCGGTCCCCGACGTAGGCCTCGTTGCGCAACTCGGGGCAACTCGCCGAGGCACAGACGATGGCGAAGTGGAAGAAGGGTCTTCGCGAGATCTCGGCCAGCACTCCGTGTTCGAGTTCGCTCAAGGAGAGCAGACCCTTGCCATGACCCACCAGCGGCCGCAAGGGGATGAACTCCTTGTCGAAGACACTGGAGAAGAAACCTCCGAGATCCTTGATGGATTCGACCGGGTAGTGGTCGAGGATCAGGCGAACGGTGTAGGCGTTGTAGGCGTTGATCCAGAAGGCCTCGCGCTGGGCGGGCTTCCAGGCCGTGAAGGTGGCGGGTTCCACGGCCTGGAGAGAGGCCAGGTAGGCATCCAGCTCGCCGCGGCGGGTCATCAGGCCGCGGTAGTCCACGCGCCCCCCGGGATGCACGAAATCGTGCAGCAGGCGGTTCCAGGAGGCGTGGGAGGGATCGAATGCGCCGGCGGATTCCGGTTCCTGTGCGGCTCCCCCGAGCGACAGGACCAGAACCGCCGACGCGGTGAGCAGGAGGCGAGCGATGCGGCTCATTG